>JAVHVL010000248.1:0-9444 GCA_032160565.1 Pseudonocardiales bacterium
GCCCGGCGCGGAAGCTCCTCGACGGCCGTACGCAGCGGCGGCCGGGGCGACGCGCCGGCCGCCTCGCCCTGCGCAGGCGCCGACTGCTCGGCGGGTGCCTCGTCCGGCGCGGCCGCCTCCTCGTTGCCGAGCAGCGACGTCTCCCGCTGTGAGCGGACCAGCTCGTCGTACTCCTCCTGGCTGCCGAAGTTGATCACACCGTAGAAGTCCTGTAGGTAAGCCAGGTCGACGGCGAACAGCCCCTCGATGTCGTGGGACGTGACCAGCTCCAGGTCGCCCAGCCGCTCGACCACCCTCGTGAGCACGAGGATGGTCAGCCGCGGGTCGTCCGGACCAGCCACCGACGGATCCCGCAGCGGCTCCAGTTCGTCGCGCGCGGTCGCGAGACGCATGGTGCCGGTGCGGTGCAGCCGCCCCGCGGAGTCGACGTAGCCCCGCGGGAGGGTGAACTCGTAGCTGGTCTTCAGGCCACTCATGAAGCCTGACTCACTTCACCCGTTCGATGCGCTCGACAACCAGCGTGATCGTCTCCTTCATCGGGTCGTTCGAGTCGGTGCTGAGGGCGTCGGTGCTGATCTTGCTCGGCCAGCCGTTGAAGAAGTTGAAGCGACCCACCTCGGTGTAGGTGCTGTCGTACAGCACGATCGAGCCGTTCTTGCGGTTGTCCTGACGGGTGTTGGCCTTCATGCCCTTGGTGCGGATGTCCGTGAACCACTTCCACATCGGGTCGTTGATCGCGCTCACCGGTGCCATCCGGCTGATGCTCAGGTCCGGTGCCTTGATGGAGCCGCCGAGGGTCTTGATGTGCTGCTGCTTGCCGTCCTTGCCGTTCTGCTGAACGGGGACGACCTCCAGTTCGATGTCGAGCCCCGAGACGCCGGAGAGGACCAGGTTCTCCCCGTCGATCTCGAGATAGAAGTTGCGGGCGACGATCGGGTCGGTCGAGATCAGGTCGTTGGGCATGTGCTCACTCCACTAACGCGTGCGGATGATGGGTTCGGCGCGCGCCGCGTTACGCGGCGACCTGCTTCGACTGGCTGATACGGAAGACCACGAACTCGGCCGGCTTGACCGGGGCGATGCCCACCTCGACGACGAGCTTGCCCTCGTCGATCGACTGCGGCGGGTTCGTCTCGGCGTCGCACTTGACGTAGAACGCCTGGTCCGCGGTGGCTCCGAACAGCGCGCCGGCCGACCAGAGCCCGCGCAGGAAACCGCTGAGGGTGCGCTTGACGCCCTCCCAGAGAGCCATGTCGTTCGGCTCGAAGACCGCCCACTGGGTGCCCTCGAGGATCGTCGACTCGATCATGTTGAACAGCCGCCGCACGTTGATGTAGCGCCAGTCGCTGTCCGAGGCCAGCGTGCGTGCGCCCCAGATGCGGATGCCACGCGTGCCGAACGGCCGGATGCAGTTGATCCCGATCGGGTTGAGCAGCGACTGCTCGTTCTGGGTGACGGTCCGCTCGATGTCCAGCACGCCACGGATCGTGTCGTTGGCCGGGGCCTTCCAGACGCCGCGGGTCTCGTCGGTGCGCGCCCACACGCCGGCGATGTGCCCCGACGGCGGCACGAACACCTCGGAGTTGCCGTTGACGCCGATCGGGTTCTCGACCTTGATCCAGGGGTAGTACAGGGCGGCGAAGGCGGAGTCGTACATCGCCACCTCGCTACGCCAGTCCTTGATCTGCTGCGGCGTCATGCCGGGCGGCGCGTCGAGGATGGCCATCCGGTTGCCGTTCTGCTCGCAGTGCGAGATCAGTGCGGTCTGCACGGCCTTCCACAGGTTGAGGTCGACGGTGCCGTCCGCACCGGTGGCGGCGGTGATGAGGTCGGGCACGACGACCATCGTCACGTCGTCGGCGACGGCCAGGCCGTTGATGCCGTTGCGGGCCGACTCGGATCCGGCGAACTTCCGGCCGGTGACCGGCACCGGGACGGGGGTGGCCTTCTCCAGCGGGTAGCGGCCCGGCTTGAGCACCTCGAGCTGGCTGCCGAGGTCGACGCCCTTGTCGAGCGCGACCTCCACCTTGATCTTGGTCGACGCCTTGTTCACCACGGTCTTGACGTTGCGCTCGCCCGCGGCGAAGTCGAGGTGCGGGTACTGCTCCACCGGCTGGCCGTCGAGCAGCACGGTGAGCGTGAACGGCGACGGGCCCTCAGCCGCGTCCTCGCCGGTGTCCTCCGTCGCGATGTCGATCGAGATGTCGGCGTCCGGATCGATGCTCTCGACCTGCAGCGGCTGCCCGAGCGCGCGGTCTGCGGCGGGGAGGGCGAGGCGCGAGGGCTGACCGGCCGGCTCGGTGTTCGGGATGCGGCAGATGTAGGCGATGCTGCCGCCGTTGGCGAAGTAGCCGTACACAGACAGCGGCAGCACGCAGCCGGGCGCGAAGCTGCCGTACAGGCTCTCGAACTGCGACCAGCTGGTCACCAGCCGCGGTGCCAGCCCGTTCGGGTCGTTGGGATCGTCGCTGGGTGCCCGTTCGGTGAAGCCGACGAAGGCAGCCACGGCCGTCGGGGCTGCGGAGAGCACCTTCTGTGACGACGGAACCTCTTCGACGTAAACCCCGGGAGCCGTGTATGTGGGCATGGCGAGCCGCTCCGTTCAGAAGCTATTGGTTTCATCGCAACGGGCGATGATCATCTGGGCGGACGCTATACCCCGCAGGCGTCCAGCGTTAGGTGTCCGTCAAAGATTCCTCGTTAATTTCCGTAATTCGATGGCATAAAGCGGGGCAAAGCTAGACATCGGAACCAAGTGGCCGTATCCGTCAATTCGCCTGAGTCCGCACCGCGCCCGGCATCGTCATCTGGATCACGCCGCCGAACGCGCACGTGCACGTCGAGCCGGAGACGAGGGCCGGCGTGCCACCGATGAGCGTGCGCGGCGCCGCGGGGACCCACGGCGTGGTGGCGGGCACGCAGGGCATCGGCGTCAAGACCCCGAGTGCGGCGCTGGTCGCTGCGGCGACCGTCGGGTTCGCCAGGCTGGTGCACATCCCGAACGGAGGGATGTTCACCGGCGTCGAGTCGGTGATCGCGGCAGCGGGGCGCCCCTCGATCATCACCCGCTTGCTCGGCAGCACGTTCAGCGTGGACGGCGCCATGCCGAAGCTGCACAGCAGCATGGCTCCGGTGACCGCGGATTGACCCATGACGTCCTCCCTGTTGCTTGGAGCTGTTGCTCGGACCTATTGCTTGGACCCCTTGACCGACGAGGTGAGCTGCTGGCCCGTCGTCGTGACGAAGCAGATGACGTTGCGGTCCGAGTCCTGCTCCCAGCTCCGCGCGGAGGGGAGCAGGTAGGTGAAGAACAACCGCGAGTCCAGGTAGTCGACGCCGACGTACGCGCGGTAGCCCTGGGCGCACGCGCCCTGCGCGAACGTCGCCAGCACGTCGTTGCCGGGATACGCCGACGCCGAGGCGGACGCGCCGCTCGCGGCCGTGTACGGCAACACCGCGTACGCCTCCTGGGTGTGCGGCTGCGAGCAGTCGATGCGACTGAGCTTGCTCAGCTCGGCCTTCACGTCCTTCGGCGCGACGAAGCACTGGCCGGGCTTTGCCGAGAACACCGACACCTGCTTGGCGCCGGACTTCTTGCCGCCGAACCAGCCGCAACCCGCCAAGCCACCGGCCAGGCAACCGGCCAGCCCGAGGACAACGACGATCAGCCACAGCCTCCGCACGGGATCCGCCCCTCACCGGCCCGACCGCACGGCCCGTCTCCGCGGAGTGTAGCCACGGTGTAAAGATCTTGATCTCTAAGAGTTCACTTCTCATTGCCGGGTCGACGCGGTTATGGTCAATGGGTCTACCACGCTCCGATGAGTGGACGAGTATGAGCACTCCACAGTCCGGCGCGGCATGACCGCGCCCCGCCCGAAGCACGCCCAGCCATGCCTGCTTGCGGCCTTGCGCTGGGGTCATGCCGTGCAGTGGATCGCCTTCGCCCTGGTGGCGGCCGGTGCGATCGTCACGGCGGCCACCGTCGGCTCCTCGCCGCCCGACGCCGCGGCCCGGGTGCCCGCGGCCGGTGCAGTCCCCGCTCCCCGGACGGTCGTCACGCTCTCCGCCGTGCCGGACATCATGGGCTACTCGGGCAGCTCGGGGGCGAGCGGCACCGGGACCGGCTCGCCGTCCCGGTCTGCCGGCGGCGCGGCCGAGCTCGCTGCCGTATCGGCGCTCGCCGCGGACGGCATCCCGGTGACCGCGCTGTCGGCCTACGAGGGCGCGGCGGCTGCCGCCCCGCCCGGCTGCGGCCTGCCGTGGCCGCTGCTCGCCGCCATCGGACGGGTGGAGTCCGACCACGGCCGGTTCGCCGGCGCCGTCCTGCACGCCGACGGGGTCTCGACACCGCGCATCATCGGCATCCCGCTCGACGGCAATGGCACGGCGTTGATCCGCGACACCGACCACGGGCGCCTCGACGGCGACCGGGTGTACGACCGGGCTGTCGGCCCGATGCAGTTCATCCCGTCGACCTGGGCGGGGTACGGCGTCGACGGCAACGGCGACGGCACGGCCGACCCGTTCAACATCTTCGATGCCGCGCGCGCGGCCGCGATCTACCTGTGTGCCGCGGGTGGCGACCTCACCACGCTGGCCGGACAGACCAGGGCGGTGCTCGCGTACAACCACGACGGGACGTACCTCGCCGAGGTCCTTGCGCTGGAGAAGGCCTACGCCAGCGGGGTTCCCGGCGTGACGATCCCGCTCATCCCACCGGCGCCCGACCTGCCGCGGCTGCCGATTCCGCCGCTCCCGCCGGTGAACCCGGGCAAGCCGCCCGCCATCGGCACTCCCGGCACGCCGACGCCGGCGCCGAGCAGCGGCCCGACGCCGGGCTCCACTGCGACGGGATCCACGCCGCCGGACTCCAGCTCTCCGGGCTCCACGCCGCCCGATTCCAGCTCCCCGGGCTCCACGCCGCCCGATTCCAGCTCCTCGGGCTCCACGCCGCCGGACTCCACGTCCCCAGGCGCCACGTCGACCGCCCCCGACCCGACAGGAACGGCCTGCCCCAGTCCGACGGCTTCCGCTTCGACGACGTCGAGCACTCCGACGGCAACGGGCACATCGACGGCCGCCACGCCGTCCTGCCCGGCCATTGCAGCGAGCACCACTCGGTCGTCAGGTTCAGGACCGGCGTCCTCGGTCACGGTGCGGGGCTCGACCACAGCGCGCTAGCGCGCGACCCGCACGTTGTCGATGTGCACGGAGACGATCATGCTGTTGAAGATCGGCACGAGCACCGGCGAGAAGGCGAGATTGGCGCCTTCGGCGTCCTTCCACACCCAGTACGGCTCTACGTAGTCGCGGGCGTTGTCGACGTTCTCGTTGTAGTAATTCATGCCCTGCTTGAGCAGTACCTTGCGGAAGTCCGCCCGCACCACCCATTGCACCGTGCGCTGGTGGGCCACGTAGCCTATCGCGTTGATGTTTGCGACGGCGCCGATCGTCGTCAGCGGCGTCGCGGTCGGCCGGCTGGGGCAGCGCGTCGCCGATCACTTTGAAGATCCCTCCGCCGTCGTACTTGCGATAGCGCACCCCCTCCTCACCGGCGAGGCCCAGCTCCGCTCCCGTCTTGACGGTGGCGGCGTCCAGCTCAGCGAGCGAGTCGGGGTTCGTGTAGTGCCACGTCTCCCAGGCGTCATAGCGGGCGTTGATTGCAGCCCGGGTGTCCTTCAGGCACCCGCCCAGTTCGGTCAACTTGGCGGTGTCGCCGTAGTGCCCACGGACCGCGGCTGCGGTGATCTGCGCTCCGTCGGCCAAGGGGAGGTCGCGAACGATCTCTCCGAACAGCACCTGCGCCCGGTCGACGCGCTGCTCGACGGAGGCGAGGACGGCCCCGTCGGCGGCGGCGACCTCGTCGGGATAGTTGCGATACTCCTCGACCTGCGCGCGGAACAGCGCCAGTCGGGCCCGCACGTCGGCGACGGTCACCACAGCATTCGGCGCGGACCCGGGGATCTTGGCCTTGAGCAGCTGGAGAGCCTCCGTCGCCGGCACTACCGGCCCTGCCGGGCGTCCGAGTTGCGCACCGTCGGCCTCCTGCTCGAGGGCGGCGTCGTCGTTGATCGCCAGCCCGTGCACCGTCGTGGTCCGGCGCACCCTGCCCTGCTTCTGCTGCACGACATGGGTCACCTCGTGGCCGAGCGCGTGCTCCTGCCCCGGACCGAGGTGGATCTCGCTCCCTTGCGTGTACGCCAGCGCGTTCAGCTGGGCCGGCTCGGGCGAGTTGTAGTGCACCCGCACGTCGTCCGTGGCCACACCGCTGGCCCGCCGAACCATCGCGCGCAGTGTCGACGGCAGCGTGGCCCCGGGTTGCGACTGTCCCGCGATCGCGTCCGCCTCGTCGGCGGGAACGCGCTCGGGGCCGCTGCGCCTGGCAAGTCCCGCCATCGGCGGTCCGGGCGAGGCCCCGTTGCGCCGTATCGCCAGGCCGCCGACGTTCGGGATCGCGCTCGGCCGGCCGGAATCAGTGACCCGGTCCGGTTCGAACTTCGCGGGCGCTGTCATGCGGAACCCTCCCGGCAGCAGAAATGATCAACTAGAACATGCCGGCCGGCGGACTCGCAATGGTCGGCTCGCCCGCCGCTCCAGCCTGATCAGCCACCGCCGAGCCTGATCGCCGCGGCCGAGTTGATCAGCCGCGGCCGAGCTAGATCAGCACTGGTGAGTCAACCTGCGACCGCGTTCGGGAGGACCTCGGTGTGTTCGGTCCGGACGGCTTGCAGGGCGTGGGGGTCGAGGCCGAGCAGGGTGAGGATCGTCGGCGCGATCTGCGTCGTCTGCACCGCGCCGGTGTCGACCGCGTGCTTGCGGACGCCGGCGCCGGAGACGACGAGCGCGACGTTGCGGTCCTCGGCGGAGGCGCCGCCGTGCTCGGCGATCTTCTTCACGCCGCCGGTGTAGACGACGCCGTGCTGCGCGATGCCGATCAGGTCGGGGGCGTGCGGGTCGCCGGCGGCGGCGTGCACGAGCGCGTCGGCGGCCGCACCGGTGTAGACCTTCGTCAGCCCCGAGGCCTGGACGGTGGTCGAGTAGACGCCCTTCGCGTCACCGGCCGCGTTGGCCGGCGCGGAGTGGGTGAGCAGGTAGGTCTTGGTGAATTGCTGCGCCGCTCCGCTGCGGTCGGAGAGCCACATGAGCATGGCGTCGTCGTCCACGGAGAAGGTGACCAGGGGTGCGGCAGTCGGGTGCTGCGCGTGCCAGGCCGCGTTGAGGCTGTCGATGATCGCGCCGTCGTCCACACGCCGCAGGCTGGCCAGCTCTTCCGGTGACTGACCGTGCTTCGCCGACAGGATGATCGTTGTGCTGCTGGTGAGCCCTTGCTTGGCGATCTCGCTGCTCAGCGTGGCGACCTGCGTGTTGATGTAGTCCAGCGCCCCGGACAGCAGCGGGCCGGGAGTGCCGTCCGGTTGGTAGCCACCGGCGAGACCGTCGGAGACCGGCAGCTTCTCGGCCGTCGACACGGTCTGGAAGTTCATCCCGAAGATCGCCGGCGTACCGACGTGCCGGGTGCCGGAGTGGTCCAGCCCGTCGATCTCGTTGAGGACGGCGGCGACCTTCGTGCTGTCGTACTCCTTCGTGAGCGCGTTGTCGGTCGTCCAGTCGTCTCCGGCCGCGTCCGCGACGCTGTTGATCTCCGGCGTGAACAGATCCTGCACGCCGGTCCCGGACGGGCCGTTGAGGATCTCGTAGGCGGGGTGCTTGTCCGACCACGCGGTTCGCAGCCCGTGGGCCCGGGCCACCTCGAAGACGGTGTTCACCTTGATGTACTGGTGCGGGTAGATCGGCGTGCAGGTCGCCGGGTCGACCGGCAGCGCCGCGGGGTCCAGCAGCGACTGCGGCGTCGGGGTCATCTTCAGGATGGCCTTGGTGATGGCCGCTGAATTCGCGAGCGTCTGCGCCAGCGTGTTCGTCGGCAGGCTCGTCAAGGCCGGGTCGGCCAGCTTCTGGCCCGCGTCAAGGGTGATCGGGTTCTGCGAGCGGTCCGCCGCCTCGGTCCACGGCACCTCGGTGCCACGAGCCGCGGTCGTGCAGTCCTGCGTCCCGGGCGGCAACAAGGCGTGGTTGTACGTGTCGTCGTAGTACACGCCGGTCGTTCCGGCGCCGCCGCCCGTCAACTGCGCGAGCATGCCCGGGAAGGAGTCCGACGGGAAGGTCGTCTGTGCGGCGGTGTACTCCGTGCCGCCTGCCACCAGCCCGGCCAGTGCCGAGTGCGGGTGCTGGGACACGTAGTAGGCCAGGTCGCTCTGGTGCAGCCCGTCGACCGACAGCAGCAGGACGTGCTTCACCGTGGGATGAGCGGCTGCGGCACTCGCGCCGTTGAGACCGGTGACCCCGATCAGCCCTACTCCGACTGCGGCGAGCGCGATTGAACGTCGTGGCATCGTGTCCTCCTCGGCGGAACCACCCTGGTAATCCGTCGAGTCCTTCCTATGCCGACCAGACGCCGCCCCAACGACGCGCGGGCAAACCACCGATGAATGCGGACGAACGGGGCGGCAACATCCTGAGTGCCGCCCAGTAACCGGCTGAGGGAGCGCCGACTGTCCCTACGCGTTGGCGACGGTCGCGCGCGCAGCCAGCGGTCTACCTCGTCGCGGAACGGCCGACCCGCTCTTCGTCGTCATTCATGCGGATCGAGGGTGTCGGGGCGGGGTGGGGCGATCAGCGTGAAGGTGGTCGGGGACCGCGAACTGAGATTGAGCCGGCCGCCCTCGGATTCGGCGAGGCTGCGGGCGAGGGCGAGGCCGATTCCGGTCCCCCTCGCGCCGGCGGAGCGGCGTACGAACAGCGCTCGCGCATCGCGGCTGATCGGCCCGCCTTCGTCGGACACGTCGATCGCGAGGGCGCCGCCGGCGTCACGCGCCGTCACCGTGACGGTCCCGAGCCCATGCTGATGCGCGTTGTCGACGAGCACATCGAGGATCTGTTCGGCGCAGGCCTGGGAGAAGTCGCTGCCAGGGGCGTGCGCGTGGGTGGCAATGCGCAACGGTCGGCCGCTCGCGGCCAGGGCGCCGTTCCACCGCGCATGCAGACCTGCCATGAGGTCATCCAGGTCGAGCGGGGCAAGCGGCCGCGGAGTGTCGCGGGCGAGTGCGAGCAGGTCGGTGACGGTGGCCTGCAGGCGGTCGGCGGCCGCCAGCGCGTCGCGCATCGCCGGGCGCGGATCCCGCTGCGGATCGTCCAACGCGGCCTCCAGGCTGAGTTGCATGCCCGTGAGCGGTGTCCGTAGCTGGTGTGACGCGTCCGCCGTGAAGGCCCGCTCTCGCTCGATCAAAGCCGCGAGCCGGCCCGCGGTGCGCTCGAGCGAGACGTTCACCGAGTCGATCTCGGCGATGCCGCAGGCGTCGGAGCGGACCGTGAAGTCGCCCGCCCCCAACCGTTCGGCGGACAGCGACATCCGCTCCAGCGGTTCGGTCAGGCGTCGCGATTGAC
>JAVHVL010000291.1:0-5209 GCA_032160565.1 Pseudonocardiales bacterium
CGGCTGGGGGGATGCTGACCAGCCGCCCTGTCGCGCGCCAGCCGAGCTCGGCGACCCTGCCCACGTGCGACCACCCCTCGCGAAGTCTTGCCGAACCGGACGACCTCACCGATACTAGAACACGTTCTATCCGGCCGTGAGGAGCGTCAGTGGACTTCACCCTCGACGAAACCCAGCAGGCGGTGGCCGAGCTGGCCGCCACCGTGCTGCGGAGCGAGGCGGACCACGCCCGCGTAGAGCACGTTCTCGCGAGCGGACCGGGCTACGACGAGACGCTCTGGAAGGCCATGGCGCAGGCGGGTCTGCTCGCGCTCGCACTGCCGGAGTCGCTCGGCGGCGAGGGGTTCGGCGCCGTCGAGGTGGCGGCGCTGCTCGCCGAGGTGGGGCGGCAGACGCTGCCGACTCCCGCCTTCGCGACGCTGTCGCTCGGCGTACTGCCCGTCGTCGCGCTCGGCTCGGCAGAGCAGCAGGCCACCTTGCTGCCGGAGGTCGCCGACGGGCGGGTCCTGACTGCGGCGCTGCGCTCGGCAACGGCGGCCACGGTGCGCGACGACGGGGCTGGGCTGGTCGTGGGCGGCAGCTTCGTCGGCGTCCCGTACGCCGCGCAAGCGCACCGGATCCTCGTCGCCACCACTGCCGGCGTCCTGCTGATCGACCCTGACGACGACGGCGTGACGCTCACGCGGACGCCGACGTCCACTGGGGCGCCGGAGTACAGCGTTGCCCTGGCCGATGTGCGCATTGCCGACGAGGACGTGCTGGCCGGCGACACCGCGGTACTCGAGCGGTATGCGCTCGCCGGGGCCGCCGCGCTTGCGGACGGCATCATCGCCGGTGGGCTGGCGCTTACGGCGGCACATGTCGGCACACGGCAGCAATTCGGCAAGGCGCTGGCGACGTTCCAGGCCGTCGCGCAGCAGATCGCCGACGTGTACGTCACCGCGCGCACCGTCCACCTCGCGTCGGCGTCGGCCAACTGGCGGCTGGCGGCCGGGCTGGACGCCGACGACGACCTGCAGATCGCCGCGTACTGGCTCGCGGCCGAACTCCCCGCCGGGCTGCAGGTCTGCCACCACCTGCACGGTGGCCTCGGCGTCGACGCGTCCTACCCCATGCATCGCTTCTACTCGCACGCCAAGGACCTGGCCCGATTCGTCGGGGGCCCCGCGTACCGACTCGACCTGATCGGAGCCCGGTGTTCATCGAACTGAGCCACGAGCAGCGCGCCCTGCAACGCGAGCTGCGCGAGTACTTCGCCGAACTCGTGACGCCGGACGAGGCGCGCGCGATGCTCACCGAGCGGCACGGGCCGCTGTACCGCGACGTCGTCAAGCGGATGGGGCGCGATGGCTGGCTCGGGGTGGGCTGGCCGGCCGAGTACGGCGGCCGGGGCTTCGGTGAGATCGAACAGACCATCTTCGTGAACGAGGCCTCGCGGCGGGACGTGCCGTTGCCGTACGTCACGCTGCAGACCGTCGGCCCCACCCTGCAGGCGTACGGCACGCCGGAGCAGAAGGACTTCTTCCTGCCGCGCATCCTGGCCGGTGATCTGCACTTCGCGATCGGCTATACCGAGCCGGAGGCCGGCACCGATCTTGCCGGGCTGCGCACCAGCGCCGTTCGCGACGGCGACGACTACATCGTCAACGGGCAGAAGGTCTTCACCACCGGTGGCCACGACGCCGACTACGTCTGGCTTGCGGTGCGCACTGATCCGTCGGCCCCACGGCATAAGGGCATCTCGATCCTCATCGTCGACACCACCGACCCGGGCTTCTCCTGGACGCCGACGATCACGGCCGACGGCGCCCACCACACCAACACCACGTACTACTCGGACGTCCGCGTGCCGGTCAGCATGCGGGTCGGTGACGAGAACGCGGGGTGGAAGCTGATCACCACCCAGCTGAACCACGAGCGCGTCATGCTCGGGCCGGCGGGTCGGATCGCCGGGCTGTACGAGCGGGTGCACGCCTGGGCCGAACGTACGGGGGCCGAACGTACGGGGGCCGACGGCATTGCGCCGCTCACCCAGCCGGACGTGCGCCGCGCGCTCGCCGAGACGCACGCGATCTGCCGCATCAACGAGCTGCTGAACTGGCAGGTGGCCTCACGTTCGGACGGCGAGGTGGACATCGCCGACGCGTCGGCCACGAAGGTCTTCTCCTCCGAGCGGGCGCAACGCGTCTTCCGGCTGCTCGAGGAGGTCATCGGCCGCCATGGGGACCCCGCCGACGCCGCGACGGCCGAGCTCATGCACTGGCTGGACGCGCAGGCCAAGCGCAGCCTGGTGCTCACCTTCGGCGGCGGCGTCAACGAGGTCCAGCGCGAGCTCGTCGCCCAGTTCGGCCTGTCCCTTCCCCGGGTGCCGCGTTGAGCGCCGCGAAAGGCTGGGCAGGCGCCGAGGGGTGCGCGTTGAGCGCCGAGATCGAAGCAGCTGCCGAGCGGATCCGGGTGCTGGGGGAGGCGGCGCCACGCGCCGCCCGCGACGCCGTGAACCTGCCGATGATCAACAACTGGGTGGAGGCGATCGGGGACGCCAACCCGATCTACGTCGACGCCGCTGCCGCCGTCGCGGCCGGGCATCCAGGGCCGGTGGCGCCGCCGGCGATGATCCAGGTCTGGACGATGGGCGGGCTGCACGGGCAGCGCTCGTCGGACGACCCGCTCGGGCTGATGATGGCGGCGCTGGACGAGGCGGGGTTCACCTCCGTCGTCGCGACGAACTGCGAGCAGACCTATCACCGCTACCTGCGGCACGGCGAGCAGCTGACCGTCACGACGCTGCTGGAGGACGTCGTCGGGCCGAAGCAGACCGGCCTCGGTGCGGGCTGGTTCGTCACCACCCGCAATGTCTGGTACTCCGGCGACGAGCCGGTGGCGGAGATGCTGTTCCGGGTACTGAAGTTCCGGCCGCCCGCAGCTCCGCCGCCGCCGGCAAACGTCGTCCGCCCGATGATCAGCCAGGACACCGCGTTCTTCTGGGGGGGGACGGCCGCCGGCGAACTGCGGATCCAGCACTGCCCGGTCTGCGGCACGCTGCGGCACCCACCCGGCCCGATGTGCCCGAGCTGCGGCGGCGACAAGCCCGACTACGTGGTGGCCGCCGGGCGGGGCACGGTGTTCAGCTACGTCGTGCATCACCACCCGCAGGTGCCGGGCAGGACGGTGCCGTTCGTGGTCGCGCTGGTGGAGCTGGAGGAGGGGGTACGGATGCTCGGCGAGCTGCGCGACGTCGACCCGCAACAGGTCGCGATCGGGATGCCGGTGGAGGTGGCGCTCACCCGGATCGACGACGAGCTCACCCTGCCGAGCTGGCGACCGAGTACCGGGCAGGAGCCCCGGTGACCGCGCCGGACGTCGCGATCGGGGCCGTGCTTCCCGAGCTGCGCATCGACACGACGCCGACCTTCGTGGTGAGTACGGCGCTGGCAACTCGCGACTTCCAGGACGTGCACCACGATCGCGACTCCGCGATCGAGCGCGGCTCCAAGGACATCTTCCTGAACATCCTCACCGACACCGGATTGGTGCAGCGCTACGTCACGGACTGGGCGGGGCCACACGCACTCGTGCGCGGCATCTCGATCCGCCTCGGGGTGCCCTGCTACGCGTACGACACGCTGGTGTTCACCGGTGCGGTCGTCGGGCGCGACGGCGACGAGGTGACTGTGGCCGTCGTTGGGCGCGGCGAGCTGGGGGAGCACGTGACAGGGACCGTGCGCGTCGAACTGCCGGCGGGGCAGCCGTGAGCGGCGGGCTGTCCGGCAAGGCCGCGATCGCCGGCATCGGCCCAACGGAGTTCTCCAAGGACTCCGGCCGCAGCGAGCTGCGCCTGGCCGCTGAGTGCGTTCGCGCCGCTCTCGACGACGCCGGGCTTCGGCCGTCCGACGTGGACGGGCTGGTGACGTTCACGATGGACGCCGACAGCGAGATCGCTGTTGCCCGGGAGGTCGGTATCCCGGAGCTGCGGTTCTTCAGCCAGATCGGCTACGGCGGGGGTGCCGCGGCGGCCACCGTGCAGCAGGCCGCGATGGCGGTCGCCACCGGCATCGCGGACGTCGTCGTCTGCTACCGCGCGTTCAACGAACGCTCCGGCCACCGGTTCGGTCAGTTCTCCGCCGAACTCGCGGCCCGGCCGACGTCGTCGGGGGTCGACGCGAGCTGGTCCTACCCGATGGGGCTGGGCACGCCGGCCGCCAATGTCGCGATGGTCGCGCGGCGGTACATGCACACCTTCGGCGCCACCAGCGAGGACTTCGGCCGGGTGGCCGTCGCCGATCGCCGGCACGCCGCCACCAACCCGAACGCGTTCTTCTACGGCAAGCCCATCACGCTGGAGGAGCACCAGGCCTCCCGCTGGATCGCCGAGCCGCTGCACCTGCTCGACTGCTGCCAGGAGAGCGACGGCGGCGTGGCACTCGTCGTGACGTCCGCGGCGCGCGCCCGAGACCTGCGCCAGAGACCGGCCGTCATCACCGGCGCCGCACAGGGGAGCGGGCCGGACCAGTTCGTGATGACCAGCTACTACCGCGACGCGATGGCAGGGCTGCCCGAGATGGGGCTGGTCGGTCGGCAGCTCTGGGCGCAGGCCGGCATCGCGCCCGAGGACGTCCAGACCGCGGTGCTCTACGACCACTTCACGCCGTTCGTACTGATCCAGCTCGAGGAGCTCGGCTTCTGCCCGCGCGGCGAGGCCCGCGATTTCATCGCCGACGGTGCGATCGAGCTCGGCGGGCGGCTGCCCGTCAACACCCACGGCGGCCAGCTCGGCGAGGCGTACATCCATGGCATGAACGGCATTGCCGAGGGGGTGCGCCAGCTGCGGGGCAGCGCGGTCAACCAGGTCCAGGATGTCGAGCACGTCCTGGTCACCGCCGGTACCGGCGTGCCGACCTCCGGTCTCGTCCTGAGCGCGTAGTGAGGCGCCGCGCCCAGCGGCCGTTTGACGTATCCCGGATCGGCGTGAAATGTGGAGATTGCACAGCACAGCCGGTGACCGGTTCACCGCGGCGTCGAACGAGGCGCCCCCAAGCCAACGACAAGACGATGAGGAGTCTGACTGTGCTCACGCTGACCGACAGCGCAACCTCCCAGATCCGCAACATCATCGACCAGCCCGAAGTGCCCGAGGGCTGCGGCCTGCGCATCGCCAACGACCCGGCCGCCGGCGGGCTGACGCTGACCATCGCGGCTGCGCCGGCCGACG
>JAVHVL010000293.1:0-7581 GCA_032160565.1 Pseudonocardiales bacterium
CGCGGCGCCGATCGTCGTTACCAATGCCTACGTCCGGCCGCCGGTGCCGCCCACGGACGTCGCGGCGGCGTATTTCACCGTCTACAACACGACTGACCGGGAGGACCGCCTCATCGCTGTCGCCACCGGCGCGGGGGCCACCTCCGTGCTGCATACCGCGGGGATGACGGCCGCCGCGAACGGGGCCGTGATTCCCGCACATGGCAGCCTCGTACTCTCGACTGGGCACGGGCACGTGATGATCGAGCAGCTGTTCGGCAAGCTGCGGCCGGGGCAGACCGTGAATCTGGACCTGACGTTCGAGAACGCGGGCTCGATCCCGGTCACCGCGCAGGTGATCGCGCCCGGCGCGCCGGCGCCGACCGGCTCGTCCGCACCGTCGACGGGAGTGACGAAGTGATCCGCCGAACTGCCCCACGGCTTGGCGCGGCGCTCGCCGCAGTGCTCGTCGCCTTGCTTGTTGCCGCGCTGCTCGCCGCCTGCTCGAGCTCGAAGCCGGCGAGCAGCCCGTCGATGTCGGAGCTGAACGGGCAGCCGCAGAGCGGCCGGTACCTCGGGGCGGGGCTGGACCCGGCGCAGCCGCGACCGTCGTTCACCCTCACCGACACCAGCGGCAAGTCCTTCGCCTTCGGGCAGCGCACCTCCGGCCACCCCACCCTGCTGTACTTCGGCTACACGAACTGCCCGGACATCTGCCCCACCACGATGTTCGACGTCAGCGCCGCGCTGCGGGCAGTGCCCAAGGCGCTGCAGCAACAGACGTTCGTGGTGTTCGTCTCCACCGACATCAAGCGCGACACTGGCACCGTGATCAAGAGGTGGCTGGCCAACTTCGACACGAACACCTCGGCCACGTTCGTCGGGCTGCGCGGCACGCAGGCGCAGATCGACGCGGCACAGACGGCCGCGCACATCACGCTGGCCCAAGACGACGGGCAGACGCACTCCGCGCAGGTGTTGCTCTACGGCACCGACGACTACGCGCGGGTGACATACCTGCAGAGCACGAACGAGCAGCAGCAGATCGCCCACGACCTACCCCTCGTGGCGGCGCAGAACTGAGTCAAAGTCGGTTACGGCACAATCACGCGTTGTGAACTGGAACTGGAACTCTGCCCGAGGCTGGCTGGGCACCGTCGTGCGGCTCTTCCTGGGCGCGGTGTGGATCTGGGCGGCGTGGTCGAAGCTGCGGTCGCCCCGGACGTTCGTGCAGGCCGTCCGCGCCTATGACGCGACGCCGGAATGGCTGTCGAAGGCGATCGGTTACGGGCTGCCGGTGCTGGAGATGTGCCTCGGCATCCTGCTGATCGTCGGCATTGCGGTACGGCTGGCGGCCGCGGTGTCGGCGCTGCTGTTCGTCGTGTTCCTGATCGGCATCGTGCAGGCGGCGGCGCGGGGGATCAAGCTGGACTGTGGCTGCTTCGGCGGTGGCGGCGTCACCACGTCCGGCACGCACTACACGCTCGAGATCCTGCGCGATCTCGGGCTGCTGGTGCTGGCGGTCGCGCTCGTCGTCTGGAGCGCCACCCGGCTGTCGATCGAGGAGTTCCTGGCCCGGCACGACTACGTGGAGCCGCCGTCGCCGAAGCGGATGCGCAGCGAGGGCGGGCAGCGCAAGTACAACGCGATGCTGGAGGCGCGGCGCCGGGCGGCACGTGAGCGCAACATGTACATCAACTCGTCCCTGGCGCTGGTGATCGTGCTCGTCTCGCTGATCGGCGTGGGGGTGCAGTCCGGCCGCGCGAAGATCGCGGGAAACCTCACCGCCACGAACGCCACTGCGTCCAACGGTGTCGTCTACGGCAAGGCGGCCGCGGCCACGGTGGATGTCTACGAGGACTTCCAGTGCCCGAACTGCCTCAACTTCGAACTGGCCGTGCACTCGCCCCTCGAGGCGGACGTCAAGGCGAACAGGGCACAGGTGAGGTATCACTCGATGGCGTTCCTCGACGGCAGCTCCAACGGCAACCGGTACTCCTCCCGCGCGGCCAACGCGGCACTGTGCGCATCGGACCTCGGTGTCGACCAGTTCGTGAAGTACCACGACGTGCTGTTCAGTACCGCCGTGCAGCCGAAGGAAGGGACGAGCGGGCGTACTGATCAACAGCTGATCTCCTACGCCCAGCAGGCCGGCTTCACTGCCGAGCAGGTCACCACGTTCACGTCGTGCGTGCAGACCGAGCAGCACAAGGCGCTCGTGCAGGCGATCACGGAGAATGCCAGCAAACGTGGCGTCACCGGAACGCCGACGGTGTTCGTCAACGGTAAGAAGCTGGGGTCCGCGGATCTGGCGACGCTGACGAAGGCGATCGCGGATGCCGACGCGAAGGGGCCCGCGCCGTCGCCGTCCCCGTCTGGTTCTGCGTCTGGCTCTGCTTCTACGTCGGGCTCGCCGTCGCCGAGCGCCACGCCGAGCGCCACGCCGAGCGCCACGGCGAGCGCCACGCCGAGCAAGTAGGTGGCACGCCGAAGGGCCGGCCTCCCGCGGTGCGGGGGCCGGCCCTTCGGGTCGTTGACGGACTTACTTGTTGGCGGCTTCCTTGAGCGCGCTGCCGGCGGTGAGCTTCACCGTGTTGGCGGCAGCGATCTGGATCGTGGCGCCAGTTGCAGGGTTGCGGCCTTCACGAGCGGCGCGCTTGCCCACGGAGAGGGCGAAGAAGCCAGGGACGCTGACCTTCTCGCCCTTGGCGGCGGCGGACTCAAGCGTCGACTGCAGGCCACGAAGGACGGCGTCCACCGTCTTCTGCTCGAGCTCTGCGGCCTCGGCGACGGCGGCAACCAGTTCCTTGCGGTTCACGGGGATCTCCCTTGATCGTCGGTGCATTTCTGCCTCCAGTATGGGTGACGGCCCTCTGGACCCCGTCTTTCGGGGGGTATCGGCGCGGCGTGTCGCCGTAGAATGGCGGGTTCGGGACCTCCCGTTCCGCCGGGTAGAGTTGCGATTCGGTCCGGATGAGGCGACTCGGCGGGCCAGGTTCGGGGCTGTGGCGCAGCTGGTAGCGCACCACACTGGCAGTGTGGGGGTCAGGGGTTCGAGTCCCCTCAGCTCCACCCCGAAACCCCCGTGTTTACGGGGGTTTTCGCATGTCATCGAGCGGGTAGCTGCTCGGCGTGTCACTCATTTGTCAGTGAAAATCGAGGCACGCGCAGCACCGTGAGCGTCCGCTGCGATATGGGGTGATCTTGGCCGGCACGGTGCGACACGACGTGACACCGCACCACGGCAACGCTGTGGGGCGTGCGGTTCAATTGTCCCGGTGTACGACGGCTCGAGCGCCGCGACTCGATGGCCATCCATGGGCCGGGAACAGGCGGCAGGTCCTCGCGTGCCGAGACGTTCTTTCGGCAGCGTGATCATCGATGCAGACTTGGCGCCATGACGCCTGACGAGATCGAAGCATCCCTGATCGTGCCCGGGGACATCGCTGATGGAGTGATCAACCTCCGCTCTGCGCAGGACGCCCACCGTGGGCAGTGGCAATCGCCTCGCGATGCGCGGCAGCCAGACCCTCCGTGGCCAGCCGAGAACAGCCCGATGCTGCGCTTTCTCTTGTGGAAGGCAACCGCATCGATCGAGGCTGGCATGGACGCGCGTTCCGCGCTGACCCAGCTGGCGGTCCATGCCTGGTACGAAGGCGGCGTCGAGAACTACGATCGCGGCCGGCGCGACGCGACACGCTGACGGCGACTTCAACGTGTCCAGGATGACCCCGGCCGGGACACGCACCGATGTGCCCCGCAGAGTCCGCCGCTGCCTTCGAACGGCGCTCGATATCGCCGAATATGTATTGTCCGGCGCTACGTAGCAGGCGAAGCCCTGATGCTGATATGTGCGTCTGTGCCGCGTTGACCCGAAGGCCGGCCGCGTACGCCGAGCGCAGCCCGCTGGCCGAACGATGTTGCACCCTGAAGGACTGCATCTCGAAGAGGGGCTTGGCCCCGCAGACGCGATGAAGCGCGCAGCGAAGCTGCTTCTTGACGTCGCCCTGACCCGGCCTCGTTCGAAGCCCGTTTGTAGCATGCCGGAGTCCACGCCTTTCCCGTCGGGCGACTCCGCGTTAGCTTGTGCCTTCGCCTATACGTGGGGCGGCACCCCGGGGCTTGTGGTGCCGATCCGATTGCTGCGAGTGGGTGGCCTATTCGAGAGTTCACACCGGCGTGCACCACCCGGGGGATATGGTGCACGGCTCGATCGTTGGATCCGGGACGGCGGCCATGGTCGCGGGCACATGCCACCGCCAATATCGATCGTCACGGCGGGCACGCGTGGTACTTGGCCGTCTACCCTGAATCCTCGCGGCGACCGGCCGGCAACGCGCTCCTCAGTGAGTCGGCTGCTGGAGGCGCGCTGATGGCGAGGGGCCGGCATGGTGGGAGGAGATCCGCACTCGAAGCACCGCCGGCCGGATGGTGAACCGCAGCAGCGGCGCACTCAGCATCACCGCCTCACCATCGATGCCCGCGTGCGCTGGCGCGGGGGCAGAGACGTCGAAGTCGGGTGCGCTCCAGGCGTGCCCCGGCGGATGCCTATTGCCGGGTGTGTCGAGAATGAGGATGCCCAGGAGGCCGCTGTCGAGCGAAGGTCGGGTGCCCGGGACAGGACGGTCCAGCGCATACGGGTTGTTCGAAACCAGCACGACAGCGAGCTGGGCGTGCTCACGCCCCGCATCGTCGACGAGGCGCAGCGCTGGCGTTATCCCGCTGGGACCAAGCACCCTTTCTGCCGTCTCCGCAAGGGTGCGGATCTTGGCGTCGCGATAGGCCGACTGGCTGACCGCCTCACCGTAGATGCCGAGAGAGACGTTGTTCAGAAACGCGCGGCCGTTCACGTCGGCCAGGTCGATCCGGCGCTCGAGCCCATCACTGAACGCGTCGAGCGCGCCCGCCACGTCATGCCGGTCCACCCCGAGGTCGAGCGCAAAGTGGTTGCGTGTCCCGGCCGGGACGCAGATGAACGGGAGCCCGTGCGCAGCGGCGGCTGCTGCCACGACCGCAAGCGACCCGTCGCCACCGGCCATCCCTAGCGCATCCGCGCCACCTGCGACTGCCTGGTCGACGAGTGTTACCAGGCTTTGGCCCGGGTCGAGGACGACCACCTTGATCCCGCGATCGCGTGCCCTTTCAACGACCCCAGCGCGCCTAGCCGCGCCACCACCCGACCGTGGGTTGACAAACAACACCGGCCGTCGGGGCGGCTCGGCAGGACTCCAGCCCTGCGGGTCAATGTTCGCTTGGACGGACGACTCATCCCGGGAGCGCACATGGAAAGGCCCCTCTTGGCCGGGTGCAGACCCAGACATCTGCCTACCTTACGTCTCGGTCCTCTGGGCTTCCCCTCGTAGCGTGGAGACATCGCCAAGGAGGTAGGGGCGATGGCAGATTCACGACGGAAGTTCGATAAGGACTTCAAGCAGGGTGCGGTGCGGCTGGTCCACGAGACCGGCAAGCCGATCGCGCAGGTCGCTCGCGAACTCGGGGTCAATGAGGGGACGCTGGGTAACTGGTGCGCCCAGGACCGTCGCCGGCATGGTGACGGGGCGTTGAGCGAGGGCGAGCGGGAAGAGCTGCGCCGGCTGCGTAGGGAGAACGCCGAGCTGCGGATTCGGTGTGACGTGCTCAAGCCCAGCGCGGCCCTCTGGGTCGAGGATGCGATGAGGCGGTAGCCGTGGCCGGGTTCATCGCAGCCCAGAGGGTTGAACATCGGGTTCCGCATGCCACGGCGTGCCGGGCGCTGGGAGTCAGCCAGGCCTGGTTCTACAAGTGGCGCTACGGCGATGCGTCGCCGCGGCACGCGCGGCGCCGGGCGCTGGCCGCCGAGATCGCCCGGCTGTTCGCCGCCCATCAGGGCAAGTACGGTTCGCCGCGGATCACCGACGACCTACGCGAGGCCGGCTGGCGGGTCAGCGAGAACACCGTCGCCAAGATCATGCGCGAGCAGCGGCTGGTGGCCCGGGCCAAGAAGCGCCGCAAACAGACCACCCGGCCGGGCAAGGGCCGGTGGCGGGCACCAGACCTGATCGGGCGCGACTTCCCTGCCACCACGGTCAACCAGAACTGGTACGGCGACGGCACCGAGATCGTCACCGACGAGGGCAAGCTCTACCTGGACTCGGTGCTGGATATGGGTTCGCGGCGCATCGTCGGCTTCGCGATGGACGAGCACCACGACGCCGAACTGGCCCACGCCGCGCTGGCGATGGCCGTCGCCGTGCGCGGCGGGAAGCAGGCGATCGCCGGAGTGATCATGCACACCGATCAGGGCAGCGAGTACACCGCGCGGACCTTCCGCACCGCGTGCACCCGGATGGACATCAAACAGTCGATGGGAAGGGTCGGGTCGGCGCTGGACAACGCCGTCATCGAAAGCTGGCACTCCACCCTGGAGTTCGAGCTGCGCCGCCTCGAGCACTTCACTACCCGCGCTCAGGCCCGCGCCGCAGTCGCGGCCTGGATCGACGAATACAACCGCGAGCGCAAGCACTCCGCCTGCGGGATGCGCAGTCCGCTCGACTACGAGCTCGTCTTACGCGCGGCCGAGCACGACGCGACGGCCGCGGCATGACCAATCATGAACAGGTCCGCCCCAGGCGCGAAGAGCATGGCACCGTCCTCGCCGGGGTCCAGGCCACGCCCTCCGGGTGGCCTGCGGCCAGCCTTGACCCCGGCTGCGGGCGGTGCAGCCAGCACCGATCGGGGGCGGGCCGAAGGAAGAGCAACAGAGCAAGATCAACCTAACCAAGGTCTCTACGGAATCAGGGGATTGCCAATCAGTCTGAGTAGTGGTCGGTAGACGCTCGTCGAAGGAGCCCGTGGGCTTGTCCTCGGCAGCGAAGGCCGGACGGGAGTACACGACCCGGTAGCGGCCGATCGGTCGGGGATCGAACCGCCCCCATGGCTGTTGAAGATCTTCAACGTCGAGTAGTCCTCGAAGTCACTGCTGTCCAGCAGAGACAGGGCGGCTGGGAACCGTGGGAGCCGCCGTCGCCTTGCGACGATTCTTGAAGGCATCACCTTGTCCGGTGCCGGCATGTGCGTGTGCCCGTCAATGATCACTGTGTCTCCTTGGCGGGCGACGGGGCGCGGTCCGGCACGCCGAGCTGGAGAGCATCGCGCCGTCGCCGTGCGTGACCAGGAAAGCGGAGAGCCGCGAATGAGATCGGGATGATCGTGCCCGCGTCCACCAGCCGTGCGAGATGCCGTTTAACGAGATCGCGCGTCGGCGCGGTGATGCGCTCATGGATGAAGCCGGGCGCTGTGAACAGCGGTCCCGCGAGATTGGCTGGCATCCGGCCGGTGCCGATCACAGCAGGCGCTTCCAATGCGGCGCTCGCGAACCCGCCGCGAGAAGGGTCGTCCCAACGATCAGTGCGAGGCAGCCGATCGTCACTACAACTGTCTGCAAAGCGATAAACCCGATGACGATGAGCGGTAGTGCGGCGATCAGGAGCGTGCTGGCCAGCCGACGCCTGTGCGGCCACAGAACCTGTCCCCGGGTCAGTTGGCGGCCCAGATGCGGATTGTCGCGTGCGAGATTTTCGGCGAGTTCGTCCAGCGTGCGACGCTCTTTGTCGGTTAGCCCCA
>JAVHVL010000355.1:0-7760 GCA_032160565.1 Pseudonocardiales bacterium
GCTGGGCGCCAAGGGCATGCAGCGCCGTATCGCCGACTACCTGCCCACCGACGGCTTCACCTTCCTGAACACGTTCTCGACGATCGGCTCGCTGGTGCTGGGGGCCTCGACGATCCCGTTCGCCTACCACCTCTACAAGTCCTACCGCTTCGGCGAGATCGTCACCTCCGACGACCCGTGGGGTTTCGGCAACTCCCTGGAGTGGGCGACGTCCTGCCCGCCGCCGCGGCACAACTTCACCTCCATCCCTCGCATCCGCTCCGAGCGGCCGGCCTTCGAGTACCACTACCCGCACCTGCTCGATCGGCTCGACGCCGAGGCGCACGCCGGCAAGAACCATCACCCCTCTCCAGAGTTGGCGAACTCGTCCGTCGGGAGCGAGGGCCCCCGCGCGGGTCACCGGGACACCGACCCGGGTCAGTGACCTCGAGGCCGCCTATCGGGGCGGCCGCTCGGGCTTATCTGGGGGATTGAGTCATGCAGCCGACGTCCGTGCTGGCCACTATCACCGGACGCGACCGACCCGGCGTGACCGCGGCGTTCTTCTCCGCGCTCGCCGCCCACGACGTGGACGTGCGCGACGTCGAGCAGGTGGTCATCCGGGATCGGCTCATCCTGGCGGTGCTGTTCGACCTGCGCGGTGACTCCGCGGCGCTGCGCAACTCGGTGACCCAGGCCGCGCAGGCGCTCGGCATGGAGTGCGAGGTCACTGTCGCCGACGGTCCGCCGCGGCGGGCGGCGCGCGGCAGCCGAAGTCACGTCATCGTCCTCGGCCGGCCGCTGCGGCCCGGGGCCTTGAGCCACATCACGCAGCGCGTCGCGGACATCGGCGACAACATCGAGTCCCTCGCGCAGCTGGCCACCGAGCCGGCCACTGCGGTCGAGATGATCGTGCGCACCACCGACCCCGTGCAGCTGCGCGCCGTACTGGTGCAGGCCGCCGACGAGACCGGTGTGGACATCGCGGTCGAGCAGGCGGGGCTGCGGCGCCGCGCGAAGCGGCTCGTCGTTCTCGACGTCGACTCGACGTTGATCCGCGACGAAGCCATCGACGTCCTTGCTGAGCGGGCCGGCGTCAGCGACCAGGTCGTCGGGATCACCGAGCGCACCATGGCCGGCGAGCTGGACTTCGTCGAGTCGCTGCGGGCCCGTGTCGCGCTGCTCGCCGGTCTGCCGGAGGCAGAGGTGTGGTCGGTGCGCGACGCGCTGCGCCTGACCCCCGGTGCCCGGACATTCGTCCGCACGCTGCAGCGGCTCGGATTCCAGGTCGGTGTCGTCAGTGGCGGCTTCACTGTGTTCACCGACCGTTTCGTCGCCGAGCTCGGCCTGGACTTCGCCGCCGCCAACGAGCTGGAGATCGTCGATGGTGTGGTCACCGGGAAGGTGGCGGGCGAGATCATCGACCGGCCGGGCAAGGCCGAGGCGCTGGAGCGCTTCGCCACCCAGTTCCGGGTGCCGCTGTCACAGACCGTGGCGGTCGGCGACGGCGCCAACGACATCGACATGCTCGAGGCCGCCGGGCTGGGGATCGCGTTCAACGCCAAGTCGGCGCTGCGGGCCGCGGCGGACACGTCCGTGAACCTGCCGTTCCTCGACACCGTGCTGTTCGTCCTCGGCATCCCGCGGGACGAGATCGACGAGGCGGACGACTCCGACCTGACAAGGTGACCCGCTACCGCCGGCGCGGCCCGAATGCGGCGCCGATACCGGCGAGCAGGAACCCCGCCACGGCCAGGTAGAACCCGATGCGGGCGTGCTTGAGCCACTCGCCGTAGCTGCCCCGGGTGTTCGCTTCCAGCGCCAGCGTGCCCTTGGTCAACTTGATCGCGAGGAACGTCATCACGATGCCGGTGACCGCGACCAGGAAGCCGAGCAGCCGGGACACAGCGGACAGCGGCGACGGGACGACGGCGAGCACCGCCAGCACCAGCACGGCCGCGAGCAGTGCCCAGCCGAGCCAGCCGAAGTAGAGCTGCGCCGGGCGCGCGGCTACGTGACCGAATCGGTCGAGGACATTCAGCACGTCGTGCACGTTGCTGAAGTGGGCGGGGCTGTTGCGGGTCGAGCCGCTGAACCAGTTCACCGCGGTGAACGACACGATCAGGCAGGCCGCACCCAGCGCGGCCAGCACGGCGCCGACTACACCGAAGCGGGGCCCGGGCCGCGGCGGCGAACGGTACCCGGCGAACGGCGGCTGCGCGCCGAAGTAGCCCGAGGGCGGGGGCGGACTGGAGCGTCCGAAGTCGGCCTGCTGCCCGTAGGGCTGCTCCGTCGCGTACTGCGGCTGCTGTTCGGACTGCGGTTGCTGCTCGGACTGCGGCTGCCCCTCCTCCGCGGGCGGTTGCCCGTGCCGGGGCGGCTGTGCCGCGCCGGGCTGTGCCGCGCCGGGCTGTGCCGCGCCGGGCTGCTGTTCGTACCAGAACCGCTGAGCGGAGCCCTCCGGCTGCTCGTGGTGCGGTGCTGGTGGCTGCCCGGATTCCGGGTCCGACGGTCCGGTCATGGCCGAACCGTAGCGAATCACCGCGGTACGGAGAAGATCATCAGCCCCGTACGACGGGCGCGCCGATCAGCGTGACGCCCGCGTCGCGCAGCTGCTCCAGCGCGGACTCCACGGTAGCCGCCGCGACCCCGGCGGTGAGATCCAGCCGCACGTTGGTCGCGAAGCCGAGGCGCGCGGCGTCCAGCGCCGTCGCGCGGACGCAGTGGTCCGTCGCGATGCCGACGACCTCGACCGAGTCCACGCCCCGTTCCCGCAACCAGTCCGCCAGGCCGACACCGTCGGCAAAGCCCTCGAAACCGGAGTAGGCCGCGGCGTACTCGCCCTTGTCGAACACCGCCTCCAGCCGGTCGATGCGCAGCTCCGGGTGCAGCGCGACGCCGACGGTGCCGACCACGCAGTGCGGCGGCCAGCTGCTTACGAAGTCCGGGTCGGGGGAGAAGTGGCCGTCCGGGTCGATGTGGTGGTCGCGCGTGGCGACAGCGTGATCGAAGCCGCCTTCGGCGAGGCGTGCGCTGATGGCGCGGGCGACGTCCTCGCCACCCGCGACGGCCAGCGAGCCGCCTTCGCAGAAGTCGTTCTGCACGTCCACCACGACGAGTGCGCTGCTCATCTCGTCACGGTACCGATCAGGCGTTCAGCGAGCGGTGACCAGGCGGGTGGGGATCGCCGGCTCGCCGCGGGACAGCTTCAGCCCGTCCCAGGGCAGGGTGACGGTGGCGGCGCGCAGGTGCTCGCGCGACCCGTCCAAGGTGGGCAGCCCGGGCACCCGCTCGCCGCCGCGCATCAGCGGGCGCTGGACGACCCGTTCGCCTTCGTTCAGCTCCGGGACCGCGCCGGCCACGACGATCTCCTCCAGCGCCGTCCCGGTGGGCTTGTGGGCGCGGACCGCCGTCTTGCGGCCGCCCTGGCTCGCCTTGTGCTCCGAGCGCTTGGCCACCGGGCGCCCGTCCACCTCGACGAGCTTGTAGACCAGCCCCGCCGTGGGCGCGCCGGAGCCGGTGACCACGGCGGTGCCGGCGCCGTACACGTCGACCGGCGTGGCGGCCAGCGCCGCGATCGCGAACTCGTCGAGGTCGCCGCTGACGACGATGCGCGTGCCCGTAGCGCCCAGGCTGTCGAGCTGCTCGCGGGCCAGCCGCGCCAGCACGCCGAGGTCGCCGGAATCGATGCGCACGGCGCCCAAGGCAGGGCCGGCCACCTCGACGGCCAGCTCGATGCCGCGGGTGATGTCGTAGGTGTCCACCAGCAGCGTGGTGGACGGCCCGCGCGCGTCGACCTGCGCCGCGAATGCCGCCCGCTCGTCGTCGTGCAACAGCGTGAAGGCATGCGCGGCGGTCCCGGCCGTCGGCACGCCGAAGCGCTCGCTCGCGGCCAGGTTGGACGTGGACGCGAACCCGGCGAGGTACGCGGCGCGAGCCGCGGCGACGGCGGCCTGCTCGTGCGTGCGGCGCGAGCCCATCTCGATGATCGGCCGACCGGCCGCGGCCGTCACCATCCGTGCCGCGGCCGCCGCCACCGCCGCGTCGTGGTTGAGGATCGACAGCACGAGCGTCTCGAGGACCACGGCCTCGGCGAAGCTGCCGCTGACGGTGAGGATGGGGGAGTACGGGAAGAACAGCTCCCCCTCGGGATAGCCGTCGACGTCGCCGGTGAACCGGAACGAGGCGAGGTACTCGGCGGTGGTGTCGTCGATCACGCCGCCACCGCGCAGCCACTCGATCGTCGCGGCGTCGAACCGGAAGTTCTCGATCGCGTCGAGCACGCGGTCGGTGCCTGCCACCACGCCGTAGCGGCGCCCGTCGGGCAGGCGGCGGGCGAACACCTCGAACACGCAGTGCCGCCGAGAGCTCCCGTCGCGCAGCGCCGAGCCGAGCATGGTGAGCTCGTAGCGGTCGGTGAGCAGTGCGGTCGTCATGGGCTGATCGTCTCAGACCGGCGCGGCGCGCTCCTCGAGCGTTCGAAGACGGCGCCGCTCCGGCTCAGCAGGGTGCCGTCGAGCGGGGTGTGCGGGCCATGGCGGGCAACTTGTCCGAACACCGTGCGTGCCACCATTGGACGCATGGCCGGGACTCTCACTCCGCAGCGCGAGGCAGCCCCGCGCGAGGACGAGCAGACCCGCGTCGACCCCGACCGGCCGTGGATCACCATCGTGTGGAACGACCCGATCAACCTGATGAGCTACGTCACGCACGTGTTCATGACCGTGTTCGGCTACCCCAAGGCGAAGGCGGAGAAGCTCATGCTCGACGTGCACCAGCGCGGCCGCGCCGTGGTCTCGACCGGCACTCGCGAGCGCATGGAGCTCGACGTCGCCACGCTGCACGGCTACGGGCTCTGGGCGACGCTGCAGCAGCAGGACGCGTGAAGGTCACCCGGCGGCGCGGGGCGCTCCGGCTGCGGTTCGACCCGGTGGAGACGGTCCTGCTCGGCTCGCTGCTCGACGAGCTGGCCGGCGCCCTGGAATCCGATGCGCTCGATGACGACGACCCGGTCCGGCAGCGACTGTTCCCGGACGGTTACCGCGGTGACGACGACGCGGCGGCGGAGTTCCGCTCGCTGACCGAGGGGTCGCTGAGCGCCGAGCGGTCGGAGCGGGCCCGCGACTGCGCCCGGCAGCTGACGCCCGGGGTCACCGAGCTCGGGCTGGACGGGGCGGCAGGCGAGCGCTGGATCCAGGTGCTCAACGACCTGCGGCTCGCCCTCGGCACCCGGCTGGAGATCACCGAGGAGGACGAGCCCGAGTTCGAACCGGACGATCCGGACGCCGAGCAGCGCGCGGTCTACTACTGGCTGACCGGAATGCAGGACGCGGTGGTCCGCGCGCTCATGCGCTGAACTGCGCCCGTATCCTTGGACCTCGTGCTGACCATCGACCGGGAGACGCGGGACGCGATACTCGCCCACGCCCGCCGGGATCACCCGGACGAGGCGTGCGGCGTGGTGGCCGGCCCGGAGGGCAGCGACCGTCCGGCGCGCTTCATCCCGATGCTCAACGCGGCGCGTTCACCCACGTTCTACGAGTTCGACTCGGCCGACCTGTTGCAGCTGTACAAGGAGATGGCGGCCAACGACGAGGAGCCGGTGGTCATCTACCACTCGCACACGGCCACCGAGGCCTACCCGTCGCGCACTGACATCTCCTATGCCTCCGAGCCGAACGCCCACTATGTCCTGGTCTCCACCCGCGCCGAGGACGACACCGAGTTCCGCTCGTTCCGAATCGTCGACGGCGTCGTGACCGAGGAGCCGGTCGAGGTGGTCGAGGCCGATGCGTGACGCGCTGATCGAGCGGGTACTCCTGGGCCACACCGCGGCCGACGTCCGTTACGACTGTCGCTGACCCGGCCGGCCGGTGCGGTCCGGCCGTGAAATTCGCCACCCGGCGCCCGGATGGGACGATGGACCGAACGACGCGCGTTCCCACCTACAGCCAGAACCCTCTGACAGGAGCAGCATCAGCATGGCCATCGAGGTCAAGATCCCGACCATCCTGCGCACCTACACCGGCGGCGCCAAGTCCGTCGAGGCGAAGGGTGACACGCTCGCCGCGCTCATCGACGACCTGGACAGCCGCCACCCCGGGCTCAAGGGGCGGCTCATCACCGAGGACGGCGGCCTGCACCGCTTCGTCAACGTCTACGTCAACGATGAGGACGTGCGCTTCACCGGCTCGCTGGAGACCACGCTGAAGGACGGCGACGCGGTCACCGTGCTCCCCGCCGTCGCGGGTGGCTGAGGGCTGAGGTCGTGGCCCGCTACGACTCGCTGATCGACGCGACGGGGGATACCCCGCTCGTCGGTCTGCCGCACCTGTCCCCGCGCTGGGACGGTGAGCGGCCGGTCCGGCTGTGGGCCAAGCTGGAGGACCGCAACCCGACCGGCTCCATCAAGGACCGCGCCGCGCTGGCTATGGTGCGTGCGGCTGAAGCGGACGGCCGGCTGACGCCGGGCTGCACGATCCTCGAGCCGACGTCCGGGAACACCGGCATCTCGCTGGCGATGGTCGCGAAGCTGCATGGCTACGGCCTGGTGTGCGTGATGCCGGAGAACACGTCGATCGAGCGGCGCCAGCTCCTGGAGATGTTCGGTGCCCGGATCATCTCCTCGCCCGCCGCGGGCGGCTCCAACCAGGCGGTGGCCACTGCCAAGCAGCTCGCCCAGCAGTACCCGGACTGGGTGATGCTGTACCAGTACGGCAATCCCGCTAACGCTCAGGCGCACTACGAGGGCACCGGCCCCGAGCTGCTGCGCGACCTGCCCGGCATCACGCACTTCGTCGCCGGGCTGGGCACCACCGGCACGCTGATGGGCTGTGGCCGGTACCTGCGCGAGAAGGTGCCCGACATCAAGATCATCGCCGCCGAGCCGCGGTACGGCGAGCTGGTTTACGGCCTGCGCAACATCGACGAGGGCTTCGTCCCCGAGCTCTACGACGACACGGTGTTGACGTCGCGGTTCTCGGTCACGTCCTACGACGCGCTGCGCCGCACGCGTGACCTCATCGAGCACGAGGGGATCTTCGCCGGCATCTCCACCGGCGCCATCCTGCACGCCGCCCTGTCGGTCGCCGATCGCGTCGCGGCGAGCGACGAGCGCGCCGACGTCGCATTCGTGGTGGCCGACGGCGGGTGGAAGTACCTCTCGACCGGCGCCTACTCCGGCTCGCTGCAGCAGGCCGCCGAGAAGCTGGAAGGCCAGCTCTGGGCCTGAGGGCAGCCACTCAACGGGGAGGGCGGCGGCGGCCAGCCATTACGGATCGAGGAACGCACAGGCTGTCCAGCGGCGCCCCCGCCGGATCCGCGGCACGATGATCAGGTGACGGGGCGGCTGGAGCGGGGTGGCATGGGCGCGTTGCTCGGCCTCGTCTCGGCGGCCGTGGCGCTCGGTGTCGGTGAGTTCGTCGCCGCGTTCGTCCGCCCGCAGGCGTCGCCGGTTATCGTCGTCGGCGACCGCTTCATCGCGTTGACGCCGGAGGCGGTGAAGCGCTGGGCGATCCGGAACTTCGGTACCGGCGACAAGACGGCGCTGCTCACCGGCATCTACGTCATGATCGCGGTATTGGCACTGCTGGTCGGCGTGCTGGCGCTGCGCCGCCTGGCGTACGGCCTGGCCGGACTGGCCCTGTTCGGCGCGATCGGCCTGTACGCCGCACTGAGCACGCCGGCCCACCGGGGCGCGGACGTCGTGCCGACGATCCTCGGCACATTCGCGGCGGCCGGGGTGCTGGCGGTGCTGGCCCGCAGCGCGGGGCGCCCAGCCG
>JAVHVL010000456.1:0-3421 GCA_032160565.1 Pseudonocardiales bacterium
CGAGCCGCGTGGCGATGCGCACCGGCTTGTAGACGCAGGCCTGCGCGATCATGTCGGCCGCCTCCTCGGGCGCGAGCGTCGGCACGTTGTTGTAGATCTTGGTCGGCGCGATCATCGGGGTGCGCACCAGCGGCATGTGGATCGTGGTCAGGTGCACGCCGTCGTCGATCACCTCGGAGGCGATGCAGCGCGAAAACGCGTCCAGCGCCGCCTTCGATGCCACATACGCCGAGAAGCGCGGCGTGTTCGTCTGCACGCCGATGGAGCTGATGTTGATGATGTGGCCGCCCTTGCGCCCGTCCCGGCTGGGCTGCCGCATCACCGGCAGCAGCGAGAGGATCAGCCGCACCGCGCCGAAGTAGTTCAGCTGCATGGTGCGCTCGAAATCGTGGAAGCGGTCATAGGACAGCGTGATCGAGCGGCGGATCGAGCGCCCGGCGTTGTTCACCAGCACGTCCACGCGCCCGTGCTCGTCGAGCACCTCCTTGGCCAGCCGCTCGATGTCGGCCATGTCCGACAGGTCGCAGCGGTGCACGAACGCGACGCCGCCGAGATCCTCGATCTCCTGCCTGGTCTGCTCGAGCTTCTCGGCGGTCCGGGCCACGAGGATGACGCGGCCGCCTGCGGCGCCGACCCGCAGCGCGGTCGCGCGGCCGATGCCCGACGATGCCCCGGTGATGAGCACGGTCTTGCCCTTGATGGCCCGGGCCAGCGCGCGGTCCTTCTGGCGGTCCGGGCTGTACGCCCGCTCCCAGTACTCCCAGAGGTGCTGGGCATAGCTGGACAGCGGCGGCACGCTGATGCCCGATCCGGCCAGCGCCTCCTGCGTCTTGGTGGAGTCGAAGCTGGTCGGGTAGTTGATGTAGTGCAGCACCTCGTGCGGGATGCCGAGCTCGGCGAGGACCAGGTCCGTAGCGCGCCTGGCACCGGGCAGCCGGCTCAGCCCGGCCTTGATCGGACCCGGTATGGAGTCGAGGAACCTGGTGTCGATGTTGACCGCGAACTGCGGTGCATGGGCCGCCTTGGCGAAGACGTTCGCCATGCCCCCCACGGTGAGCGGCTCCGGGTCGGTGAGGTGGAACGCCTGCCCGTCCAGCCCCGGCTGGTGGGCGAGATAGTCCATCGCCTGCGCGACGTAGTCGACCGGCACCAGGTTGATCGGGCCACCCTCGATGCCGATGCCGCGCAGCCAGGACGGCGCGAGGCCGCGCAGCCGCTGGATGGTGCGGAAGAAGTAGTACGGCCCGTCGATCTTGTCGATCTCGCCGGTCTGTGAGTGCCCCACGACGATCGCGGGTCGGTACACGCGCCACGGCACGTGGCACTCCTTGCGGACGACCGCCTCGGACTCGTGCTTGGTCAGGTAGTACGGGTTGTTGTCGATGTCGACGGCCTCGTCGAACATGTCCTCGGTGAAGACGCCCGGATAGAGGCCGGCGGCGGCGATCGAGCTGACCTGGTGGAAGTGCCCGGTGTGCACCGCCTCGGCGAGCTGGACGGCGTGGCGGGTGCCCTCGACGTTGGCCACTCGTTGGCTGTCGGCGTCGGCGGTGAGGTCGTAAATCGCGGCGAGGTGGAAGAAGTGCTCGATCGTGCCGTCGAGCTTCTCGATCTCGTCCTGCTTGAGGCCCAGCCGCTCCTGCGACAGGTCGCCGATCACGGCCACGACGCGGTTCTCGTCGGCGCCGAGACGGGCGCGCAGGTCGTCCACCTTGTCCAGTGAGCTGGCGCGGCACAGGACGTAGATCGTGCCCTCGCGCTGGAGCAGTTCGGCCATGAGGAAACGGCCGATGAAGCCGGTAGCGCCCGTCACGAAGTAAGCCATCTCGTCCTCCAGCAGGTGCCTGACTCGGCAGGTGGTACCCGCAGTGTCGTGCAGTCGCCTCGGATATTCCAGCCGAAGTGCGCTCAGCCGATCCGGACCTCCGGGAAGGCCGCCCCGAGCGGGACGTTGTCGAGTCGTCAGCCGGGGACCTGGTCAAGGAAGCCGAGGACCGTCGTGATCCGGCCGTCCTCGTCGGTGACCGTGACGTCGAAGCCGACGACCGGCGGCTCGGCTCCCTCCGGCCCCAGCCCCCGGGTGAACCGGGTCTGCCGGTGGTGCCCGTCGACAGGCGCGGCCTGGGTGAAGACGAAGCCGGGGAACTGCGCCTGCGCGGCGGCGATCGTGGCGTCGATGGCGTCGCGTCGCGCCTCGGCCATCGGGTCGACGTAGCTGGCGTCGGCGCTGAACAGCTCGTCGATCAGCGCACGGCACTTGCCGGCATCCGTCTCGTTCCACATGGCCAGGTAGCGGTCGATCAGGTCGGTCATGGGATTTCCCTTTGCTCATAAGGTGTTTCGCGGGTCAACGCAGACCATCCTGATCAGCCGCGATAGCCGTGTCGATTACACGCGAGGTAATGCGATCGCATGACGTCAGAGGTAATGGCCGGGCCACCAGCCGGTCGATACGGTGGCTGGCATGACCGCTGTCGCCACCCGTCCGACCGCCGGTCGTCCGGTGGGGGCGCTGCTGCGCGAGTGGCGCGGGCGGCGCTCTTCTCGATCACCGCGATCTTCGGCACTCCGATGGACGTGACCGTCGAGGAGCTGGCCATCGAGTCGTTCTATCCGGCCGACGAGGCGACCGCGACCACGCTGCGCGAGTTCGGCTAGGTGGTGCGCCCAGCGGGTGCGACTCGCGGGTGCGCCCAGGGGTGCGCCGGTTGGATGAGATCCCACCGGTTGCCGTACAGATCCTCGAGCACGGCCACCACGCCGTACGGCTCGTGCCGCGGTGCCTCGAGGAAGCGCACGCCGGCTGCGCTCATCGCCGCATGGTCACGGGCGAAGTCGTCGGTGTGCAGGAAGAACGCCACGCGGCCGCCCGTCTGGTCGCCCACCCGCGCGCGCTGGCTGGGGCCGTCGCCCTCGGCGAGCAGCAGGCCGGTGACCGATCCGGTCGGGCGCACCACCACCCACCGCTTGCCGTCGTCGAGCCGGACGTTCTCGGCCAGTTCGAAGCCGAGCTTGGTCACGTAGAAGTCGATGGCCTCGTCGTAGTCCTGCACGACGAGGGTCACCAGCGCGAGTTGGGGCACCGCGTCATTCTCGCAGCCCCGGACGCTCAGAAGCCGCGCACTCGATCGACGACGACGTCGACCGCGACGGGGTATTCGGTGCTGAACGTCTCCGGGCTGCCGCTGACACGTGTCATCGCCTCGCGGTACTTCGCCTGGTAGTCGGCGGCTTGGTGCGGGGCGGGAGCCGCGTCGACGCGATGGGCAGTGCCGGTGAGCACGACGATGTCGCCGCCCTGGCCGTCGCCGTCGAAGTGGAGCGCGACACGGGGCCGCGCGGCGATGTGTGCGAGCCGGTGCGCGTCGGCGCGGTTGTAGATGAGGACCGTGTCCGGGTCGCGCCAGACGAACCAGACCGG
>JAVHVL010000501.1:0-19923 GCA_032160565.1 Pseudonocardiales bacterium
ACACGTAAGTGCCGGCGAGGGCACCGACGATCACCGCGAGCACGGCGGCGACCAGCAGCGGCGTGCGCCAGATCCGCCGTTTCTTGCGCGGCTGCTCCGGCGGGGCGGCCGGCCGGGGGCGCCCGATGCGCGCGGCGCGCTCCGCCGGGCTGTCGTCTCCCGGGATGTCGGCGGCGCTCGGGTCGACGAAGGCCCCGCCGATGACCGGGACGTCGTCGCTGAAGTCGCCGACCTTGGCGTTGACGGCATCGGCCACGATCACGGTCACGTTGTCGGGGCCGCCGCCGCGCAGCGCAAGCTCGACGAGCCGGTCCGCGGCCTCCTGCGGGTCCCGGATCCGCAGTGTCTCCAGCAGCGTGTCGGTAGACACGACGTCGGTCAGCCCGTCGGTGCAGAGCAGGTACCGGTCGCCCTCGCGTGCCTCGCGGATCGAGATGTCCGGCTCCACCTCGGTGCCGAGCAGCGCGCGCAGGATGACCGACTTCCGGGGGTGGTCCTTAGCCTGCTCCGGGGTCAGCTTCCCCGAGTCGACGAGGTGCTGAACGTAGGTGTCGTCGTGGGTGATCTGCGAGAGGAGGTCACCGCGCAGCAGGTAAGCCCGAGAGTCGCCGACGTGCAGGAGCCCGATCTGCGAGCCGGAGAAGCGCAGCGCGGTGAGGGTGGTGCCCATCCCCTCGAGGTCGTTGTTCGCCTCGACGGCCCGCGCGATGCGCTGGTTGGCCTCGTACACCGCCTCCCGCATGGTGCCCATCAGGTCACCGAAGGAGCGGTCCTCGTCGAGCCCCTCGAGCGTGCTGATGACGATCTTGCTCGCCACCTCGCCCGCGGCATGGCCGCCCATGCCGTCGGCGATCGCGAGGAGCCGAGGTCCCGCGTAGACGGAGTCCTCGTTGTTCGAGCGCACCAGACCCAGGTCCGAGCGCACGGCGTACCGCAGGATGAGGGCCATCGCTCAGCGCAGTTCCAGGACGGTCTTGCCGATGCGCAGCGGGACGCCCAGCTCCATCGGGACCGGGCCGTCCAGCTTGCGCTGGCCGAGGTAGGTGCCGTTCGTGGAGCCGAGGTCCTCGACCAGCCACATGCCGTCTTGGAGGCTGATCCGCGCGTGCCGGTTGCTGGCGTAGTCGTCGGTGAGCACGAGCGTGGAGTCGGGGGCGCGGCCGATCAGGACGGGGGCTCCGGTAAGGCTGATCCGGGTGCCCATGAGGTCTCCGGCTGTCACCAGCAGGTGCGAGGGGCCCTGCGGGGCGGCGGCCGGCGCGGCGGTGCGGGACCCGCGGCGCCGGGCCGGCGGCGGGACGGCCACCCGCGGCTGCCCGCTCGTGCGCAGGTCACCGCGGATGACGCGGATCGAGGCCAGGACGAACAGCCACAGCAAGGCCAGGAAGCCGAAGCGCATGAGCTGGAGCGCGAGCGCGGAGTTCATGCGTCGGTCACCGGGTCCGTCACACCGGCTCCTGGTGGAAGACCAGTCGGGTATGCCCTACGCGGATCACGTCCCCATGCCGCAGGACGTGGCTGCCCACCTCGTGGCCGTTGACGGTGGTGCCGTTGGTGGAGCCGAGGTCGTAGGCGGTGGCGAAGTTGCCGTCGAACTGGATGTCGAGGTGGCGCCGGGAGATGCCCTGGTCCAGCAGTTGCAGGTCGGCGTCGGTGCCGCGCCCGACGACGTTGCTGCCGACGCGCAGTTCGTAGCGCTGGTTGGTCTGGTCGACGACGACGGACGCGGCCGGCCGGTGCCGAGCTGACGGCGGTGCCTGCTGCGGCGGCTGGGCGGAGCGCGGCGGCGGTGCCTGCTGCGGCTGCGGGGCGTGCTGCGGAGCCGGAGCGCTCGGGTACGACGGCGCCGACGGCACGTACGGGCCGGGCGGTGCCGGGGCGCCGACGGACGCGGGCGCGTAGGGGTCGTGACCGGGGGCGAAGGGCTGGGCATACTCGCCGATCGGCACGCCGGGAACGGCGGGCAGCGACAGCGAGTCGTGCGGGCGGCGGCGCGGCGGCGCCTGCGATTCCATCCGCGAGGCGACGCCGAAGACTCCGGTGTGCAGCTGGTCGTCGCGCGCGAGGTAGACCTCGATGTCGCCGATCGTGCTCCAGCGGTTCTCGTCGAGGTATTCCTGGACGAGTTCGGCCAGTGAGCTGGTGAGCTGGACCTCCCACGGCACCAGGCGCTCGTGGTCCGACGGGGAGAGGGTGACCCGGTACCGGTTGGGGGAGAGGACCTGGCCGTTGCCCATCACGTTGCGCTTGTCAGAGGCTTCCCGCTGCAGCGCCGTACCGATTTCGACCGGTTCGACCTGTCCTTTGAAGACGCGGGCGAACGCGCCGCCGACGAGCCCCTCGAGGCGGCGCTCGAACCGTTGAGCCAGGCTCACGTCGACCTCCTTCGGTTCCTCGTCGGCAGGGCATGCATCAGCTGGCGTGGTCCCACGCGCCTGCTGAAGTCTACTGGGCACGGTTCAGGCGCCCGCCGAACAGCGGCAGAGCGCGTGCTACCGTTTCGGCTGGCCGATCAGCCGCGCCTTCGGGTGCTGGTGTTCGTCCTACGCCGGGCAAGTGGCGGAATGGCAGACGCGCACGGTTCAGGTCCGTGTGTCCGAAAGGACGTGGGGGTTCAACTCCCCCCTTGCCCACTCGACTCGCTCCGCCGACCGTGTGCGGTTTTCCTCGCTTGGGCCACGGCAAGTGCACATCGTCGCCGGATTCCGCGACCTACTCAGCTGCGCTTGATCTGGGCGCCCAGCGCGGCGACCTGGGTGCGGCGCTGCATGCCGAGTTTCGCCAGCAGCACCGACACGTTGTTCTTCACGGTCTTCTCCGCTAGGAAGAGCCGCTCGCCGATCTCGCGGTTCGTCAGCCCCTCGGTGATCAGGTCGAGGATGCGCCGCTCCTGGTCGTTGAGCGACTCGATGCGGGGATCGGCCTTGGTGCCGCCGCGGATGCGGCGCAGCAGCGCCTCGGTCACCTCGGGGTCCAGCAGGGAACGGCCCGCGGCCACCTGTCGGATGGCGTCCAGCAGGTGCGCCGCGCGGATCTGCTTCAGGACGTAGCCGGAGGCGCCGGCCAACACGGCCGCGAAGATCGCCTCGTCGTCGTCGTAGGAGGTGAGGATGAGGCAGCGGATCCCGGGGTGCTCCGCGCGGATCTCCCGGCAGACCTCGATGCCGCTTCCGTCGGGCAGTCGGCCGTCGAGGATCGCGACGTCCGGCTGCACAGCCGGTATCCGCCGCACCGCCTCGGCCGCCGTACCGGCCTCACCGACGACCTGCATGTCGGTCTCGGCGTTGAGGAGCTCCGCCACGCCCCGCCGCACGATCTCGTGGTCGTCCAGCAGGAAGACCCGGATCGTCATGGCGCGTCACCGCTCGTCGCGTGCCGGGGCAGCGCGATCAGCCCGCGCAGCTCGAACTCGGGGCGCGTGAACTCCAGCGCACGCGCAACGGGGCCGGCGAAGGTGGTAGCCATGTCGACGTTCAACCTACTGAACGTTCGGCCCCCGTGGGTGTTGCCGGCTCGAGGAACCGTCGTCGCAGCTGCACGGGGCGCCTCGCCATGCCTGGCACCGGTTCCGGATCGGCCGGCCCAATGCATACCTGAGCGGGCGCGCCCGCCTCTTCCCCGCCCACCTGCGATGAAGCCCCCCACGGCCCCACCGTCGAGGAGAATGCGCCAGCCCCCACGACCAGCGCGTCTCCAGTCGCGCTTCGAGCGGCGCGGCCATGCGGTCCGTGGTCCCCCGACCGCCGAACCGGGCCGCAGCCGCTCGTTGCGTAGCCCCATCATGTCCGAATCACGGGGCCCGCTGCGGGGTCACTGGTCCTGTGAAGGTGCCGTAGGTCCTGTCCGATTCAGGACGTTGGTCCCGACGGCGCGGGACCCCGGTTCCGGGCGGCCCGGGGACGCAGCTGATCAACCGGTTTCTGCCGGACTCAGCTGCTCACCGGCAGCGCCGCGAGGATGTCCGCGGTGACCTCGTCGGCGCCTCGGTTGGCGTCGACAACGCGCAGCAGGCCGCGGTCGCGGTAGTACTCGATCAGCGGACGGGTCGCCTCTTCGAAGACCTGCAGCCGCTTGCCAACCGTCTCCGGGTTGTCGTCTGCCCGCCCCTCGATGATGGCCCGGGACAGGATGCGCCGGATCAGCTCGTCGCGCCGGGCATCCAGGTAGATCACCGCGTCGGGGCTGGCGCCGGCCCGCTCCGCGAGGGACCGCGCCGCGACGGCCTGCTCCACCGAGCGCGGGAAGCCGTCCAGCACGTAGCCCTTGTTCTCCGAGGCCGCCAGCACGCGCGGCATGAGCAGGTTCAGCATCACGTCGTCGGGCACGAGCTCGCCGCGCTGCATGTATTCCGACACCTGCCGTCCGAGCGGCGTCTGCCGCTCCACCTCGACGCGCAGCAGGTCGCCGGCCGCGATGTGCTCGAGACCCAGTCGCTGGGCGAGCCGCTCGCCCTGCGTCCCCTTGCCGGATCCGGGTGGCCCGATGAGCAGCACGTTCATGTATCGCCCCCTCGCAACCGCCGGCGCACTCGTGGGGTGAACGTCACCGCGCCACCCTTGCATTCAACGCGACCAAACGCGAGCGACGGCCGGAAAGCCTGGAATGCACGTTATGGACATTTCGCGTCCACACTGGTAGCCAAAGATCGGCTCGGATACCCCGCGCCGAATCAGGGAGGAACCCGTGCGCTTCACCCCATCCCGCCGTGTCATCAGCGCCTCAGCCGCAACCGTGGCGGTAGTCGGCCTCGTCGCCGCCCCGACAGCGGGTGCCGCCCCGTCGACGGCCCTCGTCATCGGCGAGGCGTACGGCGGTGGCGGGAACAGCGGCGCCCCGCTGAAGAACGACTTCGTCGAACTGCAGAACGTGGGCGCCGCGGATGCGACTCTGACCGGATACTCGGTGCAGTACATCTCGGCCAGCCCGGGGGCGACGACGTCCTGGCAGGTCACGCCGCTCAGTGGCACCGCGCCGCACGGCGGCCACTTCCTCATCGCCGAGGCGGCCGGCGCCAACACGGCCGCGGCCGACCTGCCCACCCCGGACAACACCGGCAGCATCAACATGGGTGGCACGGCGGGCACGGTTGCCCTCGTCCACTCCACCAGCGCGCTCACCTGCAAGACGGCCGCTGACTGCGCCGCCGACGCGAGCATCGTCGACCTCGTCGGCTGGGGCCCCGCCGCGGTTCGCGAGGGCACCGCAGCGCCCGCGACCACCAACGCCACGTCCACGCAGCGCGCGGCGAGCGGCGCCGACACCGACGACAATTCGGCCGACTTCACGAGCGCGGCACCCACGCCGACGAATTCGGGTACGGGCGGCGCCGGTGGCGACGTGCCGGGGCCACTGCGCATCCACGACATCCAGGGCGCGTCCTGGATCTCGCCGCAGAACGGGCAGACGGTCACCAACGTGCCCGGCGTCGTCACGGGGCTGCATACCAGCTCGAGCAAGGGCTTCTGGTTCCAGGACCCGACACCGGACAGCGACCCGGCCACGAGCGAGGGGCTGTTCGTGTTCACGGGCTCGAACCCGACCGTGGCCGTCGGTGACTCGGTCCTCGTGTCGGGCAAGGTCAGCGACTTCTACCCGCTCGGCAGCGGCGAGACGACCAGCTCGACGAGCAACCTGTCCGTCACCGAGATCGGCACCGCGACGACGATCGTGCTGTCGCACGGCAATGCACTGCCCGCGCCGGTCGTACTGACGCCGACGACCGTCCCGGAGCTGTATGCCCCCGGCCTGGGAGGCGGCAACATCGAGAGCACCCCGATCACACCCGCCCGCTCCGCGCTCGACTACTACGAGTCGATCGAGGGGATGCGCGCCGAGGTGGACGACGCTCGCGTGGTGGGCCCGTCCAACAGCTTCGGTGAGCAGTTCGTGACGACCAAACCCGATCAGGCCAGCACGTATCGCGGCGGCACCGAGATCCTGGCGGAGAACGCCATTCCGTCCGGGCGGCTCGAGGTCGTGCCCGCAGACGGCACGAATCCGGCGGTGAGCGTCGGCGACGTGCTGGCCGGAGGCTGGACCGGCCCGATCGACTACTCCCGCTTCGGCGGCTACGTCCTGTCGGCGACCACGCAGGGCACCGTCCAGCGGCACGACCTGCCGCGCGTCGCCGCTACGCCACAGCAGTCCGAGCAGCTCGCGATCGCCACGTACAACGTGAAGAACCTCGCGCCGGGTGACTCGCCGGCGAAGTACCAGCGCCTCGCGGAAGGGGTGGTCACGAACCTGGCCAGCCCGGACATCGTCACGCTGGAGGAGGTCCAGGACAACAGTGGGGCCACCGACGACGGTGTGGTCGCCGCCGACCAGACCCTCACCACCCTCACCGCGGCGATCGTCGCCGCGGGCGGGCCGTCATACAGCTGGCGCGAGATCGACCCGGTCGACGACCAGGACGGCGGGCAGCCGGGCGGCAACATCCGGGTCGTGTACCTGTTCAATCCGGCGCGGGTGTCGTTCGTCGACTCGGGCAGTGACGCGATCAACCGGTCGACGACCGGCACCGTAGTGGTGAAGAGCCAAGGCAAGCCGGCCCTGTCGCTGTCACCCGGGCGCATCGACCCGACCAACCCGGTGTGGACCACCAGCCGCAAACCGCTGGTCGGGGAGTTCCTGTTCGGCAAGCAGCCGGTGTTCGTGATCGCCAACCACTTCAACTCCAAGGGCGGCGACCAGAACGCCGACGGGCGATTCCAGTTCCCCCAGCAGTCCTCCGCGACGCAGCGCGCGGGGCAGGCGCTGGTCGTGCACAACTTCGTCGACCAGCTGCAGGCCGCGGACAAGAAGGCCCGCGTGGTGGTGCTCGGTGACCTGAACGACTACCAGTTCAGCCCGGCGCTGTCCCTGCTGCGCACCGGCACCGCCGACGGCATTGGTCCGGCCCTGCTCACCGACCTGATCAGCACGCTGCCCGTCGACCAGCGCTACACCTACGTGTTCAACGGCGTCTCGCAGGTGCTCGACCACATCCTCGTCGGCAACGCGGTCGCCGGCGTGGAGTACCAGGTGGTGCACATCAACGCCGAGTACTCCGACCAGGCGAGCGACCACGATCCGCAGGTCGTGCGCCTCACCGTTTAGGTCGGGCGGCCAGGAAGATCCGCCTTGGGTGACCGGCCCCTCTCCGGCAGGCGAGGATGTGACCCATGGAGATGACCGGATGGCTCAGCGGGCAGGTCTTCCTGCAGACCGTCGACGACAAGGAGGTCAACGCCGTCAGTGAGTTCCTGAACGCGCGTGGGCTGGCCTTCCAGGTCCTGACGCTCACCGAGCGGATGGTGACCGACGCCGGCGCGCCGGGCAGCACGGTCTCCAACGACCGGTTCAGCGTCGCCATCCAGCTCGCCGGCTTCCCCCAGGTCGTCGGCCCGGTCCTCAACGACCTGATCCAGCGAACGCACGGCGGCGGCTGGGATCCCGCCTCGGGCACGCCGCAGTGACACGTGCCGCGGTGACAGGTAGGGAAGGGACAGGTAGGGAAGGGACAGGCTGGAAAGGGACAAATCGGACCGACACCTCCACCGTTCCTTGCCCCCGCACAGCCGTGGCACAGCACGACGTAGCACGCTGGGGCCATGGCTGACGACGAGCCCCAATACCCGACCGGGCCCGAACAATCCGCTGGGCCAGAGCAGCTGAATGGGCCCCAGTACGCCCCTGAGGCACACCCCGCTGAGGCACAGCACCCCACTGAGGCACAGCACCCCACTGAGCCCCAACTGCTCAGCGAGCCCCACCATCCCAGCGAGCCCACGCCGTCCGAGCCGTACCAGTTCGGGGGTTACGCGCCGCCGCCCGCTTCCGGGCCGCCCGCCGCCGCGTCCTACACGTACCCGCCGCCCGCCTACCCGCCGCCGCAGCCGGTCGGCTCGGACGGACCGAGGCGCGTCCGCCGCACCGTGCTCATCGCCGCCGTGGTAGCTGCCGTGGTCGGCGGCGGGATCGGCGCGGGCACCGTGGCACTGGTCGACAACAACGACAGCACGGGGTCGGCCGGCCTAAGCCAGAGCACCCAGGTGGCGCCGGCCGCCAAGGTGGACGGCACCGTCACCGCCGCGGCCGCCAAGATCGGCCCGAGCGTTGTCACGATCAACGTCAGCACCTCGCAGCAGCAGGACACCGGGTCGGGCGTGATCATCCGGGCGGACGGGTACATCCTCACGAACAACCACGTGATCTCCGCCGCCTCCAGCGGCGGCACACTGACCGTCACGCTGAAGGACGGCCGTACCACCACGGGCAAGGTGGTCGGCACCGATCCGTCCGATGACCTCGCAGTCGTCAAGATCGGCTTCACCGGCCTCACCGCGGCGTCGTTCGCCTCGTCCTCGTCCCTGGTCGTCGGGCAGACCGTCGTCGCGGTCGGCGCGCCCCTCGGCCTGTCGGACACGGTCACGTCGGGCATCGTCAGCAACGTCGCTCGTCCCGTGCAGACCGGCAACACGAGCACGAGCACCGCGGTGTTCAACGCCGTGCAGACCGACGCGGCCATCAACCCGGGCAACTCCGGCGGCCCGCTGGTAGACCTCGCCGGCGACGTCGTCGGCATCAACTCCGCCATCGCCACCGATCCGTCACAGGGCGGCCTCCAGGTGCCGGGGCAGTCGAGCCAGTCGGGGAACATCGGCATCGGCTTCGCGATCCCGTCCGACGAGGCGAGCCGCATTGCCGGCGAGCTGATCACCACCGGCAAGGCCACCCACGCGCTGATGGGCGTCTCGGTCGGTGACGTGGCGGCCACCGGCAGCACGACGACCGGCGCGGTCGTGAAGACGGTGACGGCCGGTGGCCCCGCGGCGAAGGCAGAGCTGAAGGTCGGTGACGTGGTGACCGTGCTCGACAAGCAGCTGATCAACGACTCGACCGCCCTCGTGGCGGCGGTGCGCTCGCACGCGCCGGGGCAGACCGTCTCCCTGACGTACGTGCGCGGCGGCTCCACCCACACGGTGCAGGTGACCCTCGGGTCGTCGTCGGGCTAGGTCGGTCGTCGGGCCAGTCGGTCGTCGGGCCGGTCCGTCCGGACCGGTCACGGAGGGTTAGTTGACCGCCGCACTACCACGATCCAGATGCCGGCCGCAGGACCGCGCTCGGCGTGTCCGCAAAGGAATTTCTCGGACGGGCTTGACTTAACAGGGAACACACCCCATAGTGGTGACTACGCAGCGAGCGATCAACTTCACGCTAACTGAACATGAGAGCCCGCTACGTACCCAGACTGTCGGCTCCTTCCGGTGGAACCCCCGCTCACCGGAAAGACCGGCGGACTCGGTGCCGGCTCCGGTGAAACCCCCGCTCACCGGAGCCGTCGCCGAAGCCAGTGAAGCCCCCGGTGGAACCCCCGCCCACCGGGGGCTTCTGGCATTCCTGAAGGCCTGCGCTGCGCGCATCCCGTGCCACCCGCCCACCACTTCCGCTGAGTGGCGCGTTGCCCGTTCAGTGGCGCCCTCTACCGCGCCACTCGACGCCAAAGGCGCCACTCACTGGATACGAGGCTGGATGCGGGGTGGGGATGCGGGTGCGAGGCCGGACGGGGCAGCGCGGAGGCGGTCGGGACCTGGCGGGCGGCCGCGGTTACTCGGGGTCGTCTTGGGGTTCGGGGGCGGCGCCGTCGATCATCGCGACGTCGTCCTCATCGGCCACCGCGCTCGCGCCCCCGTCGGCGGTCTTCTTGCGAATGGTGACCTTGCCGGATTCGAGGTCGATGCGCTTGCCACCCGAGCTGTCGCCGACCTCTTCACGGGTGGACTGCAGACGCCGCTTCTCCTCATCCATGTGCCGCTTGGCAGGATTGAAGAGGGTGTCCAGACCCCACTGCGTCATACCTAAGAGATTACGTCGTCCGGACAACTCCGCGCAGCGCTGGCACGGCCGGCGCCACGCTCGTAGCCTCGAAGCATGCTGTTCTCCCGCGCCAAGACCGAGCTCGTCGCCCCTGACCGCGCCCTGCGCGGCCGACCGGAGTACGAGTTCGCCGTTCCGGACACGCACTTCGTCACCGGCCGCCCCATCCGGCCGCCGTTCCCCGAGGGTCTGCAGACGGCTGTGTTCGGCATCGGCTGCTTCTGGGGCGCGGAGGAGATCTTCTGGCAGACGCCCGGCGTGTGGACGACGGCGGTGGGCTACGCCGGCGGCATGACGGCGCACCCGACCTATGAGGAGGTCTGCTCCGGACTGACCGGGCACACCGAAGCGGTCCTGGTTGTGTACGACCCGGCGCAGGTCAGCTTCGCCAAGCTGGTGGAGATCTTCTTCGAGGTCCACGACCCCACCCAGGGGATGCGGCAGGGCAATGACATCGGTACCCAGTACCGCTCGGCGATCTATTACACCGATGAGGCGCAGCGCACGGTGGCGGAGGCGGCGAAGGCCGCCGTGACGGCGCAGCTGCAGCAGGTCGGTTACGGCTCGGCCACGACGGAGATCGCGCCGGCCGGGGAGTTCTACTACGCCGAGGGCTATCACCAGCAGTACCTCGCAAAGAACCCGAACGGCTACCGCTGCCACAGCAGCACGGGGCTGAAGTTCCCCGCCGAGTCCTTCGGCCCGCAGTCCAGCTAGCCGCGCTCAAGCGCCGCCGGGCAAGAGCCGCACTTACGCGCCGCCGGCACGAGCGTCGCTGCGCCGAAGGCGTGCCGTCCGTACTCTGGCGGGGTGCCCGAACTTCCTGAGGTGGAGGCCCTCGCCTCGTTCCTGCGCGACCGCGCGGTGGGGCGTGCGGTCGTGCGGGCCGACGTGGCCGCGTTCAGCGCGGTCAAGACGTTCGACCCGCCGCTGTCCGCCCTCGGCGGCGCGGAGGTCACCGGCGCGTCCCGCTACGGCAAGTTCCTCGACCTCGAGATCTCCGGGCTGCACCTGATCACACACCTGGCCCGCGGCGGCTGGCTGCAGTGGCGCGACAGCCTTCCCCCTGCGCCACCCAAGCCCGGTCGTGGACCGCTGGCGTTCCGGCTGCACCTCGCACCGGAGTTCGGGGGAGGGCCGGAGAGTGGGTTCGATCTCACCGAAGCCGGCACCCAGAAGCGACTGGCCGTCTACCTCGTCCGCGATCCGCTCGAGGTCCCTGGGATCGCCCGCCTGGGCCCGGACGCGCTGACCGTCACCGCGTCGGAGCTCGCGGCCCTGCTGGCCGAGCAGCGCGCGCAGATCAAACGCGCCCTCACCGATCAGACGGTCCTCGCCGGGATCGGCAATGCGTACTCCGACGAGATCCTGCACACCGCCCGGCTGTCGCCGTTCAAACTGGCGGCCAAACTCTCCGAGGCCGAGGTCGCCGCGCTGCATACCGCCATCCAGTCGGTGCTCACCGACGCCGTCAGCCGGTCGGTCGGGCAGAAGGCCGCGACGCTGAAGGGGGAGAAGCGCAGCGGGCTGCAGGTGCACGGCCGAGCCGGCCTGCCCTGCCCGGTGTGCGGTGACACCGTGCGCGAGGTGTCGTTCGCCGATCGCTCGTTCCAGTACTGCCCCACCTGTCAGACGGAGGGGCGCGAGCTCGCCGATCGTCGGCTGTCGAAGCTGCTCAAATAGGCTGCCGGCGTGTTCCCGTTCGAAGTACCGACCGTGACGGTCGACGACATCCCGTCCGATGCCATGCTCCTGGACTGTCGCGAGGACTACGAGTGGGCGGCCGGCCACATCGTCGAGGCGCTGCACGTACCGATGAGCCAGGTACCGCAGCGGGTGGCCCGCGACCCGGGGCGGCTGGAACCGGGCGTCCCGATCGTGGTGGTGTGCAGGGTAGGCAGCCGCTCGGCACAGGTGGCCGCGTGGCTGATCCAGAACGGCTTCGACGCGCGGAATCTGGAGGGCGGCATGCTGGCTTGGGCCGCCGCCGGGCGGCCGATGAGCTCCGCTGACGGCACGCCTGCGCAGGTCGCCTGAGAGAGCTTCGGCACGGCGTGCCCCGCCGACTTCGCCCGCGCGCAACCATGGAAGGGTGAGACCTCGCGTCCAGCGCGGCAACCGGCAGCCCCGCCCCGCCGTCCGGCCGCCTGACCGCCCGATGATCGTGGCGCACCGCGGTGCATCCTCAGCCGTCGCCGAGCACACCCTCGACGCCTACCTCGCCGCCATCGCCTCCGGCGCCGACGCGCTCGAGTGCGACGTGCGGATGACCAAGGACGGCCATCTCGTGTGCGTGCACGACCGCACCGTCAACCGCACGTCCGACGGCCGTGGAGTAGTGAGCGAATTCGACCTGACCGGATTGCAGTCATTGGACTTCTCCTCGTGGCACAGCGAGCTGCCCGGCTCCGCCGACCTGCTGCTGAACGACTCGCCGTACCTCGCCGGAGTGGCCCCGGATCGGGTGGAGCAGGGTGGCGGCGTCCTGACCCTCGAGATGCTGTTCGGGCTGGTGCATGACGCGGCACTGCCGATCCGGCTGCTGGTCGAGACCAAGCACCCGACCCGCTACCAGGGGCTGGTCGAGAAGGAGCTGGTGGAGCTGCTGACCCGCTTCGGCTGGGCCGGCGAGCGGACCATGTCCCCCTCGCTGCGCCGGCCGGCGCAGATGGACAACCGGGTGGTCGTCATGAGCTTCGCGCCGACGGCTATCCGGCGGGTGAAGCTGCTCGCTCCGGACATCCCCACCGTGCTCCTGCTGGACCGCCTGCTGCCGGTGCGCCGCGAGGGGCTGTTGCCCGCCGGCGTCCCGATCGCCGGGCCGGGGCTGCACCTCCTGCGGGCCGAGCCCGACTACGTCGCCCGGGCGCACGCCAGGGGCAACCAGGTGTACGCGTGGACGGTCGACGAGCCGGCGGACGTCGCGTTCGTGCGCGACTTGGGGGTGGAGACGATCATCACCAACCGCCCCGCGGAGGTCCGGGCGCAGCTGAGCCGGCCGGAGTGACGTAGCGCGGCCGGTGTTTACGCCCACCCCGACTCCGGGAAGAACTCGCAGGTTAGGCAAAACACGTAAATCCGCCATCGTCTGATCGCAGGAGGGACACCGGTGAGGCCCGTGGGCGCACTCCTCGTCCGACATGAGGCGGCGAGCGCTGCTCTGGTGCGCCACCAGATCGTCGATGATCTTGCGCGCCAGCGCGTCGCCTCGGATTCCATCGACGAGGTCGCCCTCGTCGCCACCGAACTGGTCGGCAACGCCGTGCGCCACGCGCGCCCGTCGGCCAGCGGGACGATCGACGTGAGCTGGGACATCGACGACTCCGGAGTGACCCTGCGCGTGTACGACCCGAGTGATGAAGCCCCGACGCCCCGGCAGCCGAGCGTGGACGAGACGAGCGGCCGGGGGCTGACCATCGTCGCGGCGGTGTCCGACGACTGGGGCTACCACCGCTGCCGCAGCGGCAAGGAGGTCTGGGCGCGCGTGCCGGTACGCGTCGGTTCCGACGCGATGGACTGAGCGCGTCGGTTCCGACCGACGCGGCGGAGTGTCCGGCCGTCAGCCGGGTAGCCCGCGCATCACCCGCAGCGCCACCGACAGCGTCGCCAGATCGACTACCTCGCGGTCGAGCGCCTCGCGCACCGTGCTGCGGGTGCGCTCGACACGCTCGGAATTCGCCGCCATCCACTCCGCCATCCGCTCCGCGCCGCTGAGGGACGCGTCCGTGCTGCGCAGCACCGCGGACGTGATCGCCGACAGGGCCGCGTACACGTCGTGCCGCACCGCCGCGCGCGCCAGCGTCGACCAGCGGTCGTCCCGCGGCAGCATGGTGATCGCCGTGAGCAGGTCATCGACGCAGAACTGCTCGGAGAGCGCGAAGTGCAGCTCCGCGATCTCCGCCGCCGAGTGCTCGCTCGCGTTCGCGATCTCCACGACGTCCAGCAGCAGGAAGGCATTGAGCAGCTCACCGAGGCGCAGCGCGAGCTCGCGCGGCAGCCCGAAGCCGACCAGCCGATCGACCTCGCGGTACAGGTTCTCCAGCTCGGCCCCGCGCAGCAGGCCGGTGATCCGCGAGCTCATCCCGCGCACCGTGGGGCCGAAGCGCTCGATCTCCGCGGCGACATCGGTGATCGGGAACCGTACGTCGACGAGCCAGCGCGTGGCGCGATCGATCAGCCGCCGCATCTCCTGGTAGCCGGCGTGCTGGGCGGCCGTGGGGACGACGTTGTCCAGCGCCTCGATTTCCGCCCACAGCGCCGGCAGGCCGAAGACCTCGCGCGTGATCGCGTATGCGCAGGTGATCTGCGCGGCGTCGGCGCCGGTCTCCTCCATCGCGCGGTGCACGAACGTGGTGCCGCTGTGGTTGATCATGTCGTTGACCACGACGGTGGTGATGATCTCGCGGTGCAGCGGGTGGTTGCCGAGGTCGTCGGCGAACCGCTCGGCGATCGGCTTCGGGAAGTAGCCGGCGAGGACGCTGCGGAACCACGGTTCATCGGGCAGCGTGGAATCCTGGATCTGCTGCTTGAGCGTGATCTTCGAGTACGCCACCAGCACCGCGTTCTCCGGCGAGTACAGCTTCTCGCCGGCCGCCTCACGACGCATGAACTCCTTGTCCGACGGCAGGAACTCGATCTCGCGATCGAGGGCACCGGCCTTCTCCAGTTCGCGGACGAAGCGGTGGTGCACGGTGATCAGCGCCGGGCTGAGGCGGCGCGCCATGCCGAGCAGCACGTTCTGCTCGTAGTTGTCGCGCAGCACCAGGTTGGCGACGTCGTCGGTGACGGAGGCCAGCAGCGCGTTGCGCTCGTCGCGGCTGATCGCGCCCGAGGCCACCGAGCGGTCGAGCAGGATCTTCAGGTTGACCTCGTGGTCGGAGGTGTCCACTCCAGCGGAGTTGTCGATCGCGTCGGTGTTGATCCGGCCGCCGTTCTGCGCGTATTCGACGCGGCCGAGCTGGGTGAAGCCGAGGTTGCCGCCCTCGCCCACCACGCGGGCACGGAGCTCGATGCCGTCGGCTCGCAGCGCGTCGTTGGCCTTGTCGCCCGCGGCCGACTGCGGCTCGGTGGACGCCTTCACGTACGTACCGATGCCGCCGTTCCACAGCAGGTCCACCGGTGCGATCAGGATGGCGTGGATGAGCTCGTTCGGGGTCATCGTCGCGGTGCCTGCTGGGATGCCGAGCGCGGCGGCAACCTGCGGCGTGATCGGAATGCCCTTCAGCGTCCGGGGATACACACCTCCACCCGGGGAGATCAACGACGCGTCGTAGTCATTCCACGACGAGCGCGGCAGGTGGAACAGCCGCTCGCGCTCGGTGTAGGACGTCGAGGCTGACGGGTTCGGGTCCAGGAAGATGTGCCGGTGGTCGAATGCGGCCACCAGGTGGATGTGCTCCGACAGCAGCATGCCGTTGCCGAACACGTCTCCGGACATGTCACCGATGCCGACGACGGTGAACGCCTGCGTCTGGGTGTCCAGCCCGAGCTCGCGGAAGTGGTACTTGACCGATTCCCACGCGCCACGCGCCGTGATCCCCATCGCCTTGTGGTCGTAGCCCACCGAACCGCCGGACGCGAACGCGTCCCCGAGCCAGAAGCCGTACTCCTCGGCGATGCCGTTGGCTATGTCGCTGAACGTCGCGGTGCCCTTGTCGGCGGCCACGACGAGATAGGGGTCGTCGGCGTCGTAGCGGCGCGTCTGCGGTGGCGGCACGATGCGCTGCGCCCCGTCCCCGTCGGTGACGTAGTTGTCGGTGAGGTCGAGCAGGCAGCTGACGTACGTGCGGTAGCTCGCGACGCCCTCCGCCAACCAGGCATCGCGGTCGGCCGCCGGATCCGGCAGCTGCTTGGCGACGAAGCCACCCTTGGCTCCCGTCGGGACGATGACGGCGTTCTTCACCATCTGCGCCTTGACGAGGCCGAGGATCTCGGTGCGGAAATCCTCCAGGCGGTCCGACCAGCGCAACCCGCCACGGGCAACCGGACCGAAGCGCAGGTGCACCCCCTCGACCCGCGGCGAGTAGACCCATATCTCGAAGCGAGGGCGGGGCTCGGGCAGATCGGCGATCTGGCGCGGGTCGAGCTTTACCGCGAAAGCGGCGCGCCGCTGGCCCTCGGCGGTTCCGTCGGTGCGGTAGGCGTTCGTGCGGAGCGTGGCATTCACGAGACCGAGCAGCGAGCGCAGGATGCGGTCCTGATCAAGGCTCTCGACCTCGGCCAGCAGGGCCTCGATGCGGTCCACCAGGCTCGTCGCGCCATCGACCAAGGGCGGATCCCCTTCGCGGGCCGGGTCGAAGCGCGATTCGAACAGCTCGATCAGCGCCCAGGCGATGTCGGGGTTGTCGACCAGCGCCCGTTCGATGTAGCCCTGGCTGAACGTCGTGCCGGCCTGCCGCAGGTACTTCGCGTAGGCCCGCAGCACGTTCGCCTGCCACCACGTCATGGCGGTGCGCACGACCAGCGCGTTGAAGCCGTCCTGCTCGATCTCCTCCCGCCAGAGCAGCCGCAGCGCGTCGACGACGTTCTCCGAGCGCTCGTCGTCGAAGTCCACCCCGGCGGGCAGCCGCAGCCCGAAGTCGTAGATCCACATCTCGCCGGCGTCGGCGAGCTCGATCTCGTACGGCCGCTCGTCCAGGACCTCGATCCCCATCTGGGTGAAGATGGGCAGCGCGCGGGCCAGGGACACCGACTGACCGGTGCGGAACACCTTGAGGCGCCGGTCCGCGTCGTCGGACTCGGGTACATACAGGTCGAAGGCCAGTCCGTCGTCGGCCGGCAGCGACTCCAGCCGCAGCAGATCGCGCACGGCGGTCACTGCCGGGAAATCCTCCTTGTAGGCCTCGGGCAGCGCGCGCTCGTACCTGCGTACGAGCCGCTCGGCGGTGTCCTCCCCGACGGCGAGCGACAGCAGGTCCGAGAGGTCGTCCGTCCAGCGCCGCGTCACCTTCGCGACCTCGGCCTCGACGGTGGCTCGATCGGGCGACGCGGGCTGGGTGCCCGGCCGCACCGCGATGAGGAACTGCAGCCGCGCCAGGTTCATCTCCACGATGCGGTCGTCGCGGCCGATCACCTCGCCGGGCCAGTACTTGTTCACGACCGCCTTCACCCGCCGCCGCGTCTCGGGGCCGAGCCGGTCGGCCGGGAAGTAGACCAGCACGCTGACGAAGTCGCGGTTGAGGTGGATGCGCGCGAACACCCCGACCGTGCCGTTCTCCGCGCGGTCGACGACGAGCTGCGCCAGCCGCAGCAGGTCGGCGGTGGGGGCCTCCAGGAGCTCGTCGCGCGGCAGCGTGCGCAGCGCGGCGAGCAGCAACCGCCCCGTGTGGCTGTCAGCACGCACGCCGGAGCGCAGCAGGATCTCCGCGATGCGGCGCCGCACCACCGGAACGCGACCCACCGTGCCGTCCTCGGCGTTCGTGATCAGGCCGAGGAAGACGTGCACCGTCTGCGAGCCGGTCGCCGTGGCGGACGTGACGACGGTGACGCAGTCGTAGCGCACCGAGCGGCGCACCGTCGACACCAGCGGCGACTTGAAGATCACCAGCGGGGCACCGCTGCGGAACGCGGGCAGCAGCTCCAGCGCGGAGATACGCGCCGCACCGCGCAACACGCCTTGGGCGTCCTCGTCATGAGCTCGCGCGTTCGGGTTGGCCAGCTCGTTTGCCGAGTAGGCGGCGTGCCCGAGGATCATGTAGTTGCCGTCGGCCAGCCACCGCAGCAGCTCGCCCGCCTCGGCGCTCATCTCCCGGTCGAACTCTCCGGGGTTGTCGACGAGCACGTCGGCCAGGCTGCGAATCAGCCGGTACATCTCGGGTGCGTCGGCCACCGCGTGATGCACGTCGGCGAGGACGCCGGTCAATGCCTCCGCAAGCGCGCCGTGCTGCTCGGCAGGGATCGCATCGATCTCGATGTGCATCCAGGACTCGACGATCGCACCGTCCGGCACATCGGCGTTGTCGTCGATGTCGTACACGTACGTCATCCGTCCGGATTCGTCCCGCGCGACGACCACCTGCGGATGGAGCAGCCGCTCGGGCGGGTTGCCACGGCGGTCCAGCTCGGCGCGCACCGAGTCCACCAGATACGGCGCGTCGGACGTGACGACGTCGATGGCCGTCGTCTCACCGTCCAGGTCGTGCACCCGGAGCAGGGTCTGGCCGTCGGCCCGCTCCGCACCGAACGCGAGGTTGTCGAGGGCCAGCGCATTCAGCGAGCTGCCCGCCCGGCCCGGTAGCTGGCTGGCCGCATGGGCGAGGTAGCGCCGTGCGAAGACGTCGACGTCGACATCGCCGCGGCGCGCGGTGTCGCTACCCGGGCGGGTGTGGGTCATGGATGGTCACCTCGTTGTGACGGCTCCTGGACGAGCACCTCGCCATCCTTGCACCCCTGAGACGATGGAGGGCATGAGCATTCCCGACTCGGCGCGGCCGCGGCCGCTGCCCACCAGTGCGTCCTACGGCATCACGGTCCGCGTGTACGCCGATCCGTCCGCGTCCGTGATCGGCGAACTGGCCACGGCCGTGGGGCACGCGGGCGGCCTGATCACCGCAATCGACGTGACCGAGTCCCGCGCCGACCGGATCACGATCGACGTCAGCTGCTCCGCGGTGAACGGGGAGCACGCGGCAGAGATCGTCGAGGCCATGGGGGCCGTGCCCGGCGTGATCGTGCACCGGGTCAGCGACCGCACGTTCCTGCTGCACCTCGGCGGCAAGATCTCCGTGGAGTCGAAGGTGCCCCTGCGCACCCGCGACGACCTGTCGATGGCCTACACACCCGGCGTCGGGCGGGTTTCCCTTGCGCTGGCCGCACACCCCGAGGACGTCACCAAGCTGACGATCAAAGGCAATTCGGTGGCCGTCGTGACGGACGGCTCGGCCGTGCTCGGGCTCGGCAACCTCGGCCCCGGCGCGGCGCTGCCGGTGATGGAGGGCAAGGCGGAGCTGTTCACGCGGTTCGCCAACATCGACGCGTGGCCCATCTGCCTCGACACGCAGGACACCGACGAGATCGTCCGGATCGTCCGCGGCATCTCCCCCGGCTTCGGCGGCATCAACCTCGAGGACATCTCGGCGCCGCGCTGCTTCGAGATCGAGCGCCGGCTGCGTGCCGAGCTGGACATCCCGGTCTTCCACGACGACCAGCACGGCACCGCGATCGTCGTGCTGGCCGCGCTGACGAATGCGCTGCGCTGCGTGTCCAAGTCGATGTCAGCGGCCCGCGTGGTCGTGGCCGGCGGCGGCGCGGCCGGCACGGCGATCGTCACGCTGCTCGCCGAGGCCGGCGTGGGGCACGTGCTGGTGTGGGACCGCGAGGGGATCCTCTCGCCCGACGACACGACGCTGAACCCGGCCAAGCTGTCGCTGGCGCGGATGACGAACCCGGTGGGCGTCACCGGCAATCTGCACGATGCCCTGCGCGGCGCGGACGTGTTCATCGGCGTCAGCGCGCCGAACGTGCTGCCCGCGGAGTGGATCGCGGACATGGCGGCGGACCCGGTGGTGTTCGCGCTCGCGAACCCGGATCCGGAGGTGGACGTCGACGCGGCGCAGACGTACGCCGCCGTGCTGGCCACCGGCCGTAGTGACTACCCGAACCAGATCAACAACGTGCTGGCGTTCCCGGGGGTGTTCCGGGGGCTGTTGGACGCGCGGGCGCGCGAGGTCACCAGCGCCATGCTGCTCGGCGCGGCGAATGCCTTGGCGCAGTGCGTGTCGGACGAACAGCTCAATGCCACCTACATCGTGCCGAGCGTCTTCGACCCGGCCGTGTCGGTTGCCGTGGCGGCCGCAGTCCGTGCGGTGGCCGCGCCCGGGGCGCCCCACGCGGTCCGCGAGGAGTCGTAGCCGAATCGACACCGGCCCGGAGAACTGCCCCGAGTCACCGCCTCGTCTGGCTGAGTGAGGATCGACGGACGGGAGCGCGCGATGCGGCGGATAGCGATCATGACGAGTGTGGCGGCTGCGGCGGCACTGCTGGCCGTCGCCGGGTGCACGAGCGGTGGGGGCGCGAAGAGCTCGGTCGGACAGTCGGGTCCCGGCAGCGTCCCCGGCGCCGGCGACG
>JAVHVL010000509.1:0-2507 GCA_032160565.1 Pseudonocardiales bacterium
CGACGGTCGAACAACTGACATCAACCTCCCGCGAGAGCTTATCCCCCGGCGTTCGCGCTGATCACGACATAGGGCCGCGACGGGCGGTTAGGGTTCAGCCCGAAGCTGAAGCCGGCGGCGCTCGTGCGCTCGCGGAACGTGCCGCTGCAGGCGAGCTGATTACTGCCATAGCCGAGTGCGAGCCGGTAGCGACTTGCATAGGTCGTCTGCACGAGTTGCTGGAGTTTCGCCGGCTGCAACCGGAGGAGATGTCCGAGCTTGGCGTCGACGAGCGAGGGCGCCTGGAAGTACAACTGGTTGGCGACGATCTGCTCTCCGTGCTTGATGAAGGTGACCGAGAGACCGAGGCTCGCCTGCGTGGTGCCGCCGTAGCGGAACTCGGGAATGCCAGCGCGATTCGTCTGCTGCGCGTTGGGGCGGATCAGCGCAGGTGGTCCGAGAATCGCCCGCACCTGGGCCGGAGTCTTGCCGAGAATGGGCTCTCCGGCGACTGCGAGGGTGGCGAGGTCGAGTTGCTCCCACTTCTCGGGTGCTGGAAGCCGCGAGGTCGGGGTCGTGAGCTCAGCGGGCGGGCACGGTTTTGCGACGGCGTTCCCCTGGAGCTGTGCGATGCCGGCGACCTGACCACGTCGGTTGTATCCCACGATCTCGCCTGGCAGTTCGGCCTGTGGGACCGCGACGGAGAAGACGTTGTCGCGGAGGGCAGCTGAGACGCGTCGCCCAGTCGCGAGGAACGCCTCAACGCGAACGATCCCATCTGCGACCAGGCCGTTGAAGTGCGCGATCGGCGACTCCATCCACGGTCCGAGCGAGATCGGGCCGTCGCTGAACAGATTCTGCCGGCAGCCGGCGCCGCCGCCCTGCCTCATCGTCTCGAAGTCGAGCAGACACGTCCAGTCGCCTCGAACTGGGAGCCCGTACGTCATGCCGCGAGCCGGGCCGATCGCGACGCCGATGCGCACGGGGTCGTCCGGGTCGGGGTGGATCACTCGCCCGAAGGTGTCCGTCATGTAGCGCTGCGGCGGAAGCGGGCCTCCGACCTTCTCGCGTCGGGCGAGCCAGGCGATCCGTGGGCTCCTGATCGGCGAGGTGATCAGCGTTGGTGCGCCCGGGATCGGTCCGTGGCTCGTCGGCGCAAAGTAACTCGGCACGGCCGGTCGTTTCCCACCTTGCAGGATCCCGCTCTGGCCGGCGCCACCGGTCACGACGTAGGGGATGTTGCGAAGTGATACGGCTTTCAACTCGGCGGCGACTGCGAAAACCGTGTTCGGCGGCAAGTGATGCTGAACCGATCCAGCGGGCTGTCCCGCCAGCGCAAGAAAGACGTTGTTCTTGACGACGGCAACGGTCACGCCTCGCGCGCGCGTCACGCGGACCGCCTTCACCTGATCGGAGGCGAACCCGTAGACCCCTGTGATCGAGATCTCCGGCTCGCCGACTCTGAACCAGGCGTTATCGGCGACCAGCGCGACGTGGCCCTGCAGTTCGTCTGCACGAAGACATTGATTGCTCCCTGGAGCGCCAGGCCGCGCAGTGCGGACAAGCCGTAGGCAGTAGGCGTCGCCGTTTCGGAAACCGAGCAGATCGAAACTCGTTCCGCTGACGGTCCGACGGAGAAGCAGCCGGAGCTTCGTCCCGGCCGGGAAGGCCGCAAGCGACACGCCGTTGCGAGCTGCGAACCCTCGCTGCTCGACAACGGAAGCCGGTTCGCCCGGCTTGCCGTTGATCCAGGAGCTGAAGCGGTCGGCGAGCCCGGAGGCAAACGCGGCGGCGGCAAGAACCGCAACCGCCGCGACAGCAACGGCGAGCGCGGCACGCCGGCTTGGACGCGACCGCCGTCGCCGGCTCATCACCTGCGTCTCCGGCGCCGCACGACGCATGATCTCGTCCCAATTCGGCTCGACGACACAGGGCTCGACGAGCAGATCGAGCGCCGCGCTGATCGAGCTGAACCTGCTCATCGGGGCACCTCGCTGAGCAGCGTGCGCAGTCGGTCATGGGCGCTGTGCAGCGTCGCCGCGACCGTGCCCTCGCTGATCGACGCCGCCGCCGCGATCCCGCGGTAATCGAGGTCGGCGTAGTAGCGAAGGAAGAGGACGATCCGCTGCCGCTCCGGCAGCCGCTCGATCGCTTCGCGAACAACCTCGCGACGGACATCCTGCCCGACGCTTGCCGGCTCGGATGCGCTCGGCTCTCCTTCTTCTTGTCGTCGCGCACGTGCGTCCCGCGCCGCATTCACGACGATTCGCCAGACCCAGCCGTTCAGGTCGCCCCTGCCGTCGAACGTCTCTCGCTTCCTGACCGCCCGCACGAACGCCTCCTGAACCACATCCTGGGCGGCCTGGTTGTCGCCGACGATCGCCGTCGCGACCCGCGTCAGCTCCGCGAGGCGCCCTTCGTAGATCGCGCGCAACTCATCGAGAGTGGCTCCACGGCGAGTTCCGGCCATCTATCGACACGACTCCCACACCGGCTCGATTTCTTTAGTCGTTCGCATCGGCCTCGCG
>JAVHVL010000583.1:0-6010 GCA_032160565.1 Pseudonocardiales bacterium
TTCCGGCGGACGGCCTCGGCCGAGTCAGAGCGCTCGCGACCACCGAGTAGCGCTCCAGGCATATCCCAATGGCATCAACAGTCACATAGGTCACTCCAGTTTGACAAGGGTGGACGAAAGAAACCGCGTGAGTACCCGGTGTGTCGATCTTGAAGACCGGACATTTCGTGGTAAGCGCGCCGGTTCCACCGCCAATCACGGGACGGTGACCAACAAACAAGGTGGGTGCGCGGGAGGTCACTGCGCCGAGCGTAGGGCGCTGGACCATTTGCCTCTGGTCGCGGACCCGCAACAGGGATCTACTGGATACGGAGAGGCCACGACGCACACTGCCGGAGGACGTCATGCCTCAACGAGACCAGCGCTTGGGCCCACGACTACGGGATCTGCACCCAGGTCGGCGCGAATCGATGCCGTCGGTGCCGTCAGCGGCCACGCCGAGGCCGGCCGGCAGCGCGCGCCATCTCCGCGGAGCTCGCAAGGACATCCCAGATCAACCTTTGCCCGCGAACGGCACGGTACTGCTGTCCCGCGGCAGTGGCACGGTGACGTGGACCGGCGGCGAGATCATCCTCTACGACGGCGACGTGTCGGCCTACCGCACGATCCGCATCGCGGCGAGCGCCTACACCGAGTGCGGCGGGGTGGAGTTCAGCGTCACCGAGATCGCCGACCCGACCGCGCCGATCGTGTTCGAGTCGAGCCGGAGCGAACGCAATTTCCACGATATGAAGACCGTCCTGGATGCGCCGGGGCAGCGCATCGCGGTGCGCGTCTGGATCGACGACTGCCCCATCGGCAAGGTCGAGCTCACCTGGGGCGTGTGGGGCCGTCCGGGCTGAGCCGGGACGCGATCGCCTACTCCTTGTTGTCGGCGGGTTTCCCGTCCGCGAGCTTGTCGCCGGCGATTACGTCGCCGGCCAGCTTGTCGCCGACGGGTGGGTCGCCGGCCAGCAGCTCCTCGACGGCCGCGCCGACAGCGGCGTCGCTCGAGGAGGCCGCCTGCTCGTTGGCCTTCTGCAACTCGACATACACCTCTTCGCGGTGCACGGTGACGGATCGGGGCGCCTGGATGCCGATGCGGACGGCGTCGCCGCGCACTTCGATCACCGAGATCACGATGTCGTCGCCGACGATCACGTTCTCGCCTACGCGGCGGGTGAGGATGAGCACGGACAAAGACTAGTGACGTAGGAGCGGCTGCCGCATCGGCAGCGACTCGTCATCGAGGACGACCTGCACGGCGCGGCCGGTTTCGGTGGACATCGCGATAGGCGCGCGCAGGTTGGCGGTGGCGTCGGCCAGCCCGCTGCCGATCGTGAGGACGAGCATCAGCGCCACGTCGTCGCTGCCCAGGATTCCGGCGACGGCCCGCGGCACGTCCGGCCGGTAGTCGTCGAAGAAGGCCTGCGCCGGCGCGAGCACGAACCGAACCGCCGGGTCGTGGACGCCGCGCAGCGAGAACAGCAGGCCGCGCGGGTCGATGGCCGACAGCGTGTAGTCGTCCTCGCCGGCGAAGCCCGGCATGGGTTCGACGAAGCTGATCCGCTGGGCGGCATCGGTCATGGTGGTCATCGATGTCCTCAGTGCAGGAAGTCCAGCAGCGACTGCTGACGGATGCTCGCGGTCGTCTGCAACGCCGCCTGGTAGTTGGTGTTGGCGGTGCTGACCTGGACGGCCATGTTCGCCAGGTCGATGTCCTGGATGCCGGACAGCTGCGTGGTGACCGTCAGCGCCGTCGAGGTCTGCGCGGCCTGCGCGGTCTGCACCCGCTCGTAGGTGGCGCCCTCGGTGGCCTGCGCGGCGCTGACGTTCGCGATCGCCGCATCCAACGAGGTGAGGTCGCTGCCGAGCGCGGTCGGGTTGGTGCGCAAGGTGTTCGAGATGTTCGCCAGCAGGGTGAACATGTCATTGCCGGGCGGGCCGAAGACCTGCGCGCCGGACTGGTTGATCTGCACCGTGGACTGCGGCCCGACCGTGCGCGACACCGTGCCGGAGTCGCCGGCGTAATTGCCCGCCGCGTCGTAGGCGATGGCTCCCGTGGTGGTCCCGCCGAAGACCGGCCGACCGTTGTACGTGGTGTTCGCCAGGTTGATCAGCGAGGTGCGGATCGCGTCGATCTGATCGGCGATAGCGGCAGCCGGCGTCGTCCCCGACGCGCCCGTGTTGAGCCCTTGCACGACGAGGGTGCGCGCGTTCTGCGCCAGCTTGCCGATCTGCGTATACGTGGTGTCACTGGTGGACAGCCACCCGATCGCGTCGCTGGCGTTCGCCGTGTACTGCGTGTTGCGCTTGAGGTCGGCGCGCAGCTGCAGCGCGCGCACCGTGCCGGACGGGTCGTCGGACGGCCTCGTGATCTGCTGACCCGAGGACATCTTCGCCTGGAGCGCCGCCAGGCGGGACGCCGACGACTGCAACCCCACCAGGGAGTCGTAGCTCGCCGAGCCCTCGGTAACCCGCAACATGCTCACTGCAGCCCTACCAATCCGGTGTGGTTGATCAACGTGTCGAGCATGCTGTCGACGGTGGTCAGCACGCGTGAGGCCGCGCTGTAGGCATGCTGGAAGGTCAGCATGTTGCTGACCTCCTCGTCGTAGTTCACGCCGGAGACCGAGGTCCGCAGCGCGTCCACGCTCGTGGTGACGGCGGCCTGGGTCACCTGCTGCTGATTGGCGAGAGAGGCGGCCGAGCCTATCGAGCCCACCAGATCCGCGTACGTGGTGTCCGGGCTCGCCGCCGCAGTGCCCTGTCGCGACAGGGCGAGCGCGTTGGAGCCGTCCAGGTTGCCACCGGGCGTGCCGGATGCCGCGAGCGCGGTCGGGGCGACGATGGCCACGCCGATGGTGGCCGCGCTCGAGCCGGTGAACAGTGGTCCCCCCGAGTTGCCCGCCAGGTCGTAGCCCCCCGCCTGCGCGCTGTTCACGCTGCCGGCGAGGGCCGTCGCGACGGCATCCAGCCGCGACTGGTAGCCGGGGATGGTGCTGGTGAGGGCGACGACCTCTGCCGCGGCGCTGCCGCCGGTGAGGGCGACCGTGGTTGCGCCGACGGCCACCTGGCTCGTACCGGTGACGCTCAATGCGGTGGTGCTGACCCCCGAGACGAGCGGCTGGCCACCGACACTGACATCAGCCGAGCCGTTCGGGTTGATCGTGGCGACACCGCCGACGGATGCGCTCAGCCGGCCGAGCAGCACGTCGCGCTGGTCCAGCAGCGCGTTGGCGTTGGCACCGGTGGCGGTGGCGACGGCGATCTGGCCGTTGAGCGTGGCGAGCTGGCCGGCGTCGGAGTTCGCTGCCGCGACGCCCTGGTCCAGCGACTGCGCCGTGCTGGCACCGATGTCGCTGAGCGTCGTGCTCATTGCGTTGAGCGTGCTGGTGACCGTGGCCGCCTTCTGCAGCAACACGGTGCGTGGCGCCGTCGAGCCCGGATCGTTCGCCACCGAGGCCCAGGAGTTCCAGAAGTCGTTGAGCTGCTCGGACAGGCCGTTGTCACTCGGCTCCGGAAAGACGCCCTCGATCGCGGAGAGGGTGCTCGCCGTGGTGTCCGTGGACCCGCTACGGGCGTGCTCGGTGCGCGAGCGGGCGTCGAGGATCGGATCGTTCAGGCGCGTTGTACCGGTGATGGTGACCCCGCCTGGGCCGGTCGGCCTCGTGTAGATGCTCGGCACGCCGGGCGCCCCGTCCACACTTGCCTGCTGCGCCGCCTGCCGGGTGTAGCCGGTGGTCCCGGCGTTGGCGATGTTCTGCGACACGATGCTGAGGCCGTAGCGTGCCGCGTCCAGGGCGCCGGACGCCTGCTCGATCCCGCCGAACGTGGACATCGCTCAGGCCTGCGCGTCGAACAGGAACGGGCCACGCGCCCACTCGACCGCCGCGCCACTGGCGTCGTAGGTGGAGGTGGACAGGCTCAGGTTGTCGAGCGTCTCCCGGATGGTCTTCGCACCGGCTTCGAGCAGCCGCCGGTTCTCCGCGGCGACGGCGTCCACCTCGAAGACGAGGCTGCGCAGCGCCGTGCGGTGCTCGGCGAGCACCATGCCCCACGGCTCGGGCGCGGTGCCGGCGAGTTCGGCGAGGGTGGTCTGGAGCGGGACGCCGAGCCCCAGCGCAAGCGCCTCGACCTCGGCGGCGCGGGCCAACTCGTTGCCGCGGAGCCGGTCGAGGGCGATGCGCAGCTCGGCGTCGGCGCGGTTGAGCCAGCGGGTGGAGCCGGAGGTGAGGACGAGCTGCTCCTCGACGAGCTTGAACAGCACCAGCTCCAGCGCCTCGCGCTCCGTCCAGAGGACGGCGGCGACGCAGGCGTAGCAATCGGAGGTCTCGTCGACCCGCTCCGTCATCACGCCACCTCGCCGGACTCCCTGCATGGCCGCACCATCGGTCGGACTCGGTGACACCTTAGGGCCAATATTTGCATACGCTGCGTGGCCGGCGGGGCCCCCGCATTTGCCCAAATCCACCATCCTGGCCGGTGTTTACCTCAAATTCACGTGAGCTGCTTGTCAGTCGCTGGGGTAGTCCTGTAAACAGAACCTCACGCGGATCTAACATCCGTGTCCACCAGGTGCAGGGACGCACCCAGGTAGGTCCGCGGGGGACCAGCAGAGCTCGATTTCGAGCACCGGTACCCCAGGAGGACAGCCGTGACGGCTGCAGTCGCGAACCCAGACCCCGGCGAGGCGCCATCGGTGGACGAGCTCGTCCGCAGCCACATGCCCTTGGTCGGCCACCTCGTCCGTGAGCTGCTCAGCCGAGTGCCGGCCCATGTCAACCGTGACGACTTGGTGTCCGCGGGCATGTTCGCCCTCGTACTCAGCGCCAAGTCCTTCGAACCCGCACGGGGCGTGCCGTTCGGGCGCTTCGCCGCGATCCGGATTCGCGGCGCGCTCACCGACGAGCTGCGCGGGATGGACTGGGCCAGCCGGGCGGTGCGCACGAAGGCGCGCGACATCGAGTCGACGCGCAACCAGCTCGCCGCCACGCTCGGCCGCGTGCCGACGCGCGTGGAGCTGGCGCAGCTGATGGGTGTCAAGGTGCAGGAGCTGGATGCCGTCGAATCCGACGTGCACCGCGCCGCGGTGCTGAGCCTGCAGGGGCTCAGCCAGGACGACGGCGCCGAGCTGCTCCCCACGTCCAACGACGGCCCGGAGCACGTGCTGATCAAGCGCGAGCAGTTCGGCTACCTGCGCGATGCCGTGGCCGAGCTGCCCGACCGCCTGCGCATGGTCGTCGAGCAGTGCTTCTTCGCCCAGCGCAAGATGCTCGACATCGCCGGCGAGCTCGGCGTCACGGAGTCGCGGGTGTCGCAGCTCCGCTCCGAGGCGCTTGCCCTGCTCCGGTTGGGGATGCGCGGCCACGGTGACATCACCGAGCCCAATGCGCGCAGGACCGGCTCCGGGCGCCCGCACGCCGGCCGCGAGGCGTACTGCGCGGCGGTGGCCGCCCGCTCGACACTGGCCGGCCGCCTGCAGGCGACGACCGTCCTGGGCGAGGTGCTCGCCGGGCCTCGCCTGGGCTGCGACGCAACCGCCAGCTGATTTCAACTCGACACTCAAGTCCCGTCGGCCCCGGCCGATAGCGCACACGTCCGATCCACGGATGGATCGGCAGCCCAGTTCCGGGCATTGAGACTCTGTTTGGGAGGCAGACAATGAGTCTTCGTATCAACACCAATGTGGCAGCGCTCAACGCGTACAACAACCTCTCGACGAACCAGTCGAAGTTGGAGAACGCGTTCGGCCAACTGTCCTCCGGCCTGCGGATCAACAAGGCGGCCGATGACGCCGCCGGCCTGTCGATCAGCCAGGGCCTGACCAGCCAGATCAACGGTCTGACTCAGGCCGTGTCGAACGCGCAGGACGGCATCAACGTCGCCCAGATCGCGGACGGCGCGCTCGGTACCGCGCAGCAGATCCTGCAGCGCATGCGGACGCTGGCCGTCCAGGCGTCCAACTCCGGCTCGAACGACTCCGCGGCGCTGACCGCGGCGCAGTCCGAGGTCACCCAGCTCAACGCCC
>JAVHVL010000645.1:0-5770 GCA_032160565.1 Pseudonocardiales bacterium
CACGGGGAGCCGACGTCCCAGGACGCCGCGACGAGCGTGTTGTTCGGGCCTTTGCGGTTGACCTCGCCGATCGGATGGATGGGCGGCAGGTAGACGACGTCGAACCCCAGCGAGGCGACGTAGTCCAGGTGCTCGGCCGCGTCCTTGAACGTGCCGTGCCGCACCGGCTTGGCGGGCGACACCGGATCGCCGGCCAGCTCCGCGCCGATCGAGCGCGGGAAGAACTCGTACCAGGAGCCGTAGAGCGCCCGCGGGCGATCCACCCAGAGCGGATAGGAGGGGGAGCGGGTCACCATGTCACGGACCGGGTAGTCGTGCACCAGCCGCTGCAGGTAGTCCTCCAGCGCGGGGCCGACGCGGTGCGCGAGATCCAGCGTGGTGTCGCGCAGCGTCGTGGCCGCGGCCAGCGCACGTGGCCGCTCGGTGCGCGGCAGCAGCTTGGCCAGTCGCTGGAACAGCAGCGCGCCGATCTCGAGATCGTTCGCGAGATCCTCGCTGCCCTGCCCGGCCTCGAGCTTCGTGGTGACGGCGTGGTGCCACGTGGCGAACGGGTCACCCCATGCCTCGATCACGAAGCTCCACGCGCCGGGGCGGTCAGGGACCACGGTGGCGTGCCAGCGGTCGGTTCCGACCGCGCCGGGCGTCATGCGTATCGGCGGGGGCTTGTGCCCCTCCGGTCCGCGCAGCGCCACGCTGGCGCCGACGGCATCGTGCCCCTCGCGGAACACGGTCGCCGCGACCGGTACGTGTTCGCCGACCACGGCGCGTGCCGGCAACTCGGGCACGACCGTCGAGCCGACGACCGGAAAGATGTCGGTGAGTCCGAATCGTCCAACCACGTTCGTCACCGTACCCACGCCGCGCTGGCTGTAAGCCTTTCCGGAAGATGCTAGCGTCCACCGGGTGAAGGCCCTACGACGACTTACCGTGCGCGCTGCGTTCCCCCCAGAGCTCGTGAAACTGGGCGAGATCGTCAACAATCTGCGGTGGACCTGGCATCCGGATTCGATCGATCTGCTCGAGTCCGTCGACCCCGACCTGTGGCGCGCCTGCCGGCACGATCCGGGGCGGATGCTCGGGGAGGTCAGCGCCGAGCGGCTGGGTGTGCTGGCGCGTGATCGCCGCTTCCTGCGCCGGCTCGACGACGTCTACGACGACCTCAGCGACTACCTCACCAGGCCCCGCTGGTTCCAGGAGCAGCAGGCCAAGGACCCGGGGCTGCCGAAGTCGATCGGGTACTTCTCGCCGGAGTTCGGCATCACCGAGGTGCTGCCCCAGTACTCCGGCGGCCTCGGCATCCTGGCCGGCGACCACCTGAAGGCCGCCAGCGACCTGGGCGTTCCGATCATCGGCGTCGGGCTGCTGTACCGCGCCGGGTACTTCCGCCAGTCGCTGTCGCGCGACGGCTGGCAGCTGGAGCACTACCCGTCCCTCGATCCGCAGGGGCTCCCCATCCGCCTGCTCGAGGATGCCGACGGCAACCCGGCGCGCATCGCGCTGGCGCTGCCCGAGAGCCGCACGCTATGGGCGCAGATCTGGGTGGCGCAGGTCGGCCGGGTGCCGCTGCTGCTGCTCGACAGCGACATCGAGGAGAACGACACCACTGCCCGCCAGGTCACCGACCGGCTGTACGGCGGCGGCAAGGAGCACCGCCTCGAGCAGGAGCTGCTGCTGGGCGTCGGCGGCGTGCGTGCCATCCGCGCGTACTGCGCCGCCACCGGAACGCCGGCCCCGGAGGTCTTCCACACCAACGAGGGGCACGCGGGCTTCCTCGGCGTCGAGCGGATCCGCGAGCTCGTCGACGGGTACGAGCTGAGCTTCGACGAGGCGCTGCAGGCCGTCCGGGCGGGCACCGTCTTCACCACCCACACCCCCGTGCCGGCGGGCATCGACCGGTTCCCTCGCGATCTCGTCGCCGCACACCTCACCGGCATGCCGGGCGTCCCCGTCGAGCGGGTGCTCGACCTCGGCGCCGAGCAGGACCCGACGATCTTCAACATGGCGCACATGGGGCTGCGCCTCGGGCAGCGCGCGAACGGTGTGTCGCTGCTGCACGGCGCGGTCAGCCGCGAGATGTTCGCCGACCTCTGGCCGGGCTTCGACACCAGTGAGGTGCCGATCGGCTCGGTGACGAACGGCGTGCACGCGCCGACCTGGATGGCGCGCGACATCCTCGAGATCGCCGAGCGTGAGGTCGGCTCCGAGGTGCTGGCCTCGGGCGGCTGGGGGGCGATCGACAAGATCACCGACGGCGAGCTGTGGCGGGTGCGCCGCGACCTTCGCGAGCGGCTCGTCAGCGAGGTGCGTCGCCGGGTGAAGGAGTCCGGCCTGCAGCGCGGCATGAGCGAGGCGGAGCTGGGGTGGACGTCGTCGGTGTTCGACCCCGACGTGCTCACCATCGGCTTCGCCCGCCGCGTGCCGTCCTACAAGCGGCTGACGCTGATGCTGCGCGAACCCGATCGGCTGCGCGCGCTGCTGCTCGACCCGCGGCGGCCGGTGCAGATCGTGATCGCCGGCAAGAGCCACCCGGCCGACGACGGCGGCAAGCAGCTGATCGCCCAGATGGTGAAGTTCGCAGACGACCCCGAGGTGCGGCACCGAATCACTTTCCTTCCGGACTACGACATCGGGATGGCGCGCTACCTCTACTGGGGCGTGGACGTCTGGCTGAACAACCCGCTCCGCCCGCTGGAGGCCTGCGGCACGTCGGGTATGAAGGCGGCACTGAACGGGGCGCTCAACCTCTCCATCCGCGACGGTTGGTGGGACGAGTGGTTCGACGGCGAGAACGGCTGGGCCATCCCGTCCGCCGACGGCGTCGTGGATCCGGACCGGCGCGACGACCTGGAAGCCACCGCGCTGTACGACCTCATGGGCTCGCACGTCGCACCCCGCTTCTACGACCGCGACTCGAACGGTGTGCCGACCCACTGGGTGCAGATGGTCCGTCACACGCTCAAGTCGCTCGGACCCAAGGTGCTCGCCTCCCGGATGGTCAGCGACTACGTGCAGCAGCTGTACGCGCCCGCCGCCGTGTCGGCATCGCGGATGGCCGCCGACGACTTCCGGGCAGCACGTGAACTCGCGCGCTGGCGCAGCGGGGTGCTCGCCGCGTGGCCGGGTGTCTCCGTGCTGCACGTGGACTCGCAGCTGGCCGGCGAGTCGCAGCTCGGCGCGATGCTGACCCTGCGCGCGGAGGTTGCGCTCAACGGGCTGTCGGCCGACGACGTCGACGTGGAAGCGGTCTTCGGCGGCGTGGACACCGAGGACTCGCTCACCGACATCCAGACGGTCTCGCTCAAGGCCGTGGAGATCACCGACGGCACCAGCCGCTACGAGGGCGACGTCCCGCTGGAGCGCACCGGACCGTTCGGTTACACCGTCCGCGTGCTGCCGAAGAATGATCTGCTGGCCTCGCCCGCCGAGCTGGGGGTCGTCGCCACGGCGTGAAATTGTCCGTTGCGAGCCCAGTGTGATCTTGCCGCTAACCCCGTGTGAAGGTTCGTCCGTTTGATTTGCCAACCGTTCAGGCAGTGGGAACCATGACGGCGGGGCGTGATCATCAACGCTTCCTTCATTTTCTTGGGGATGGGGATTCATGAAGAAGCGGGTTCCATTTGCGCTGGCCGCGGTCGCGGCGGTCGCCGCCGCGGTCGTGGCCGGGCAGGGCGCCGCGGGCGCATCGACGTACGAATTCGTCGGCTGGTCCGGCGGGTCGATCGTCCGCGCGGTGAACAACACGGTCACGTCCGCCCTCACCGCGGCGTCGTCCATCGAGGGCCCCTCGATCGGTGCCGCTGATTCGAACAGCCTGGCGGCGGCGAGCATCCCGAGCCTGGCGACCCTCGGCGCGATCACGACGAACGCATCGTCCGGCGCCATCCCCGGCGGGGTGCAGGTCATCTCGCACGCCAAGACCACGGGTGTGAACCTGCTCAACGGCCTGATCACCGCCAACGCGGTGGACACCACCGCCATCGCGAAGTTCGTCAACGGCGTGGTCACGAGCGACACGTCGACCACCTTCGTCGGGCTGCACATCGTCGGCGTCAACCTGCCCGTGACGATCCCGAAGAACTTCGACGTCAACATCCCAGGCGTCGTGCAGATCGTGCTGAACGCCTCCTTCACTGCCAAGCAGGGTGCCAACGTCATGACGCAGGGCGCAGGTCTGTACGCGAGCCTGCTCAAACCGCGAGGACAGAACGCGACGGGCGCCGCGGTGTACCTGAACCCGACCTACGCCGCGGTCGGCGCGGTCGACCCGGTGACCAATACCTCCGTAGGCGGCTACGGCTACGGCACCAAGGTCGCCGCCAACGCCGGCACGCTCGCCAACGTCCGCTCCGACCCGACGGCGCCGATCAGCCTCGCCGGAGGCGGCACGAACGGCACGACGAAGGCCAACGCGATCGGCGCGGTGAACCTCAACTCGGTGCTGCACATCGGGGCGATCACCACCTCGGCAACCGGCACGAACGACGCCACGGTCGCGGATGCCAGGACCACCGCGGAAATAGCCGGCATCAACCTGTTCAACGGGTTGATCACGGCCGACGCGATCAAGGCCGTGGCGCATGCGCACAGACCCGCAGGCGGTCCGACGACCACCGACCGGTCGACGACGTTCGTCAACCTGACGATCGCCGGCAAGGCGATCCCGGTCACCGTCTCGCCGAACACGGTCATCAACGTGGCGAACCTCGGCACCGTGACGATCAACGGGCAGGGTGTCACGGCGAGTGCCACGCTGGTACGTGTCATCGACGTCAAGCTCTCGACCGCGGACTACGGCCTGCCGGTCGGCGCCCATGTCGAGATCGGTGTCGCGGCGGCCTGGGTGAACAGCTAGCCCACCGGGCAGTCGCCCGCGGCGATCACACGGATCACCTGCAGGTTGTCGTCGAGCACGACGAAGTCGGCGTCCAGCCCTGGGGCGATGCGACCGCAGCGATCGTCGATGCCGAGGACTCTCGCCGGGTTACCCGACGCCGCCGCGGAGGCCACCTGGATCGGCAGGCCGGAGTCCAGGACGGCACGCCGCACGGCGTCATCCATCGTGAGCGTGCTGCCCGCCAGCGACCCGGTGGCGGCCAGCCGGGCCTGTCCGTCGCGGACCCGGACGTCCTGCCCGCCGAGCACGAAGTCCCCGTCGCCGACGCCGGCCGCGTCGATCGCGTCGGTGATGAGTACCAGCCGTCGCGGGTCGCGCGCGACCAGCGCGGTGATCGCCGGGTGCACGTGCACGCCGTCGTTGATGACCTCGCACGCCAGGTCGCAGCCCAGTGCGGCGGCGATCACTCCCGGTCGGCGGTGATGCAGCGGGCGCATGCCGTTGAACAGGTGCGTGGCGAGGGTGGCGCCCACCTCGATCGCCGCGCGGGCCTCGGCGAAATCGGCGTCGGTGTGCCCGATGGCGGCGACTGCGCCTGCGGCCACCACGTCGGCGATGAGTTCGAGCGCTCCGGGTAGCTCCGGGGCGATGGTGACGCTGCGCAGCGTGCCGCGCGCCGCCTCGACCAGCTCGGCGAACACCGCCCGATCCGGCAGCAGCAGATGTTCAGGGTTCTGCGCGCCGCAGCGCGCGTGGGAGAGGAACGGCCCCTCGAGGTGGGCGCCGACGACGTGCCCCGCCGGCGTCGGTCCGGCGGCGACCAGATCGGCCACCCAACCCAGCTGCTCGACCAGCCGCGGGACGGGGGCGGTCACCAGGGAGATCAGCGTCCGGGTCGTGCCGTGGCTCCGGTGGAAGGCGACGGCGGCGGCCAGC
>JAVHVL010000068.1:0-10512 GCA_032160565.1 Pseudonocardiales bacterium
GGTCTGGATGCCGCTGACGAGCCCGCCGCTACCGCGGCGAACCTCGTCGTCGCCCTCCTCGACGGCGACCACCGACAGAGGTCCGCGGTTGGACGCGACGAGAAGGGGGGCTCTGCCGGGTTGGGTCATGTCCCCATTTCTACCCAACACCGGTGGCAGCCTGCAGTGAGTCAGGACTCAGCCGCGAGCAGGTCGAGCGCGTGCTGGAGGTCCGCCGGGAACGGCGAGACGAACTCCACCCACTCCCCCGAGCCCGGGTGGGCGAAGGCCAACGCGCGGGCGTGCAGCCACTGGCGGGTGAGGCCCAGGCGCTTGGCGAGCACCGGGTCGGCGCCGTAGGTCAGGTCGCCCACGCACGGATGCCGCACGGCCGCCATGTGCACCCGGATCTGGTGGGTGCGGCCGGTCTCGAGATGGATGTCGAGCAGGCTCGCGGCGCGGAACGCCTCGACCGTCTCGTAGTGAGTGACGCTGGCGCGGCCGCCCGCGACGACCGCGAACTTGTAGTCCGCGGAGGGGTGGCGGTCGATGGGGGCGTCGATCGTGCCGCTGCTCGGGTCGGGGTGGCCCTGGACGAGCGCGGCGTACCGCTTGTCGACGGTGCGCTCCTTGAATCCCCGCTTGAGCAGCGAGTAGGCGCGTTCGCTCTTGGCGACCACCATCACCCCGGTGGTCCCCGCGTCGAGGCGGTGCACGATCCCCTGCCGCTCGGCGGCGCCGGACGTGGCGATGCGGTATCCCATCGCCGCGAGCCCCTGCACCACCGTGGGGCCGGTCCAGCCCGGGCTCGGATGGGCCGCGACGCCGACCGGCTTGTCCACCACGATCAGGTCGTCGTCGTCGTACAGCACCACCAGACCGTCCACCGGCTCCGGCGGGGCGGACGGCGCGGTATCCGGCGCGGGCAGGGTGACCTCGAGCCACGACCCGCCGTGCACCTTCGTGGAGCGCGCCGGCGTGGTGCCGTCCACGCTGACCCGCCCCGCATCGACGAGATCAGCGGCGGCCGTGCGCGAGAAGCCGAACAGCCGGGCGATCGCGACGTCCAGCCGCAGGCCGTCCAGCCCGTCCGGTACGGGCAGCAGCCGCGATTCGCTCACTCGCCCGAGCTGCTGTCGCCGCTGCCGTCGGAGCCGCTGCCGTCGGAGCCGCTGCCGTCGGAGCCGTGGCCCGAGCTGCCGTCGTGGCTCCGGGCGCCCCGGCCGTCGATGTCGATGCCCCGCAGGGCGAGGACGGCGGACAACACCGCGCCGCACACGATCGCGGAGTCGGCGAGGTTGAAGATCGGCCAGTGCTCGCCGTCCGGCCCGAACAGGCTGATCCAGTCGACGACGTGCCCGCGCCCGACCCCGGGCGCTCGGAACATGCGGTCGGCGAGGTTGCCCAGCGCGCCACCGAGCACGAGGCCGAGTGCGACCGCCCAGCCCGCGGAGCGCATCCGCCCAGCCGTGCGCAGGATGAACACGACGACCGCCAGCGCCACGACGGTGAGCACCACCGTGGCGCCGGTGCCGAGCGAGAACGCCGCTCCGGAGTTGCGGGTTTCCTGCAGGTACACCGCGCCGCCGAGCGTGCGGATCGCCGGGTTGTCACCGAGGTTCGCCGCGACGATCGCCTTCGATATCGCATCCGCGGCGAGCGCCACAGCGGCCACGAGCGCGAACAGCCGCACCCGGCGCGGGCGCACGGCAGGTGGGGTGGTGTCGGGCACGGTCGCTCCTGACGGGGGCACGGTCGCTCCTGAGGCGGGCGTGGCGTCGCCCGAAGCGGGCACGGTCGCTCCCGAAGGCGGCGCGGTCGCTCCTGAGGCGGGCGAGGTGTCACGGTCGGTGGAGCTCACCTGGCCATTGTCGCGTACTTCGCCGGCGGTTGTGACCGCAGTCGTTGATCTTCATGCGTTGGTTGTGTGGTTGATCAAAGTAGCGGCGACGGAGGGTGTTTCGTCGACTTCGACTCGGGTTGCCGGGTGGCGGCTTCGCTGGCGGTTGCGGCGGCGCTCGCCCCCGTGATCTTTTCGAGAATTGCCTTACGGAATATGGGCAAACGGCTTGATCGTGTCGGACGTCGTTGCTATATCGAACGCATGTTCCCAGATGACGGTGCGGGGTCGCCCCAACAGGCGCTCGCGCAGCTTCGCGCCGCCATGGACGAACTGCACGCCCCGCAGCTGACCGCCTGCGCCGACGAGCTGGCGGCAAGCCTTACGGATCGGGTCATCCGCATCGGGGACTCAGCGGCGAGCGTTACGGGACAGGACTTCCGCGTCGGGACTCAGCGGCGCTCCTCGCGCTGCTTGCATGCGACGTCCAGGGTTGCGCTCGGGAACGCCTTGAGGCGCGCCTTGGGGATCGGATTGCCGCAGCTCTCGCAGAACCCGTAGGTGCCCGCGTCGATGCGTTCGACCGCGCGCTGGATCTGCGTCAGCAGGTCCAGGCGGTTGGCCGCGATCGACTGCTCCTGCTCCCGCTCGAACGTCTTACTGCCGGCATCGGCCTGATCGTCGCCGGCACCGTCCGTGCTCGATTGCTGGAGGTCGTTGAGGTCGCGCATCGAGCGGTCGTACGCGTCGCGCATCTCGTTGAGCTCGGCGACCAACTCCGTGCGGATCGCGGTGAGCTCTGCCTGCGTCCACTCGGAGCCCTGAGGGACGGCGATCGCCGCAGCGGTGGCCTTCTTAGCGGGCGCTGACTTCGGGTTGGCGTTGCCGTTCGCCGCAGCGGTGCGCGCTGGGGCCTTGGCTGCTCGTCCTGCGGGGTTCCTGGCCGGTGCGGGGTTCCCGGCCCGAGCGGCCTTCTGGATCGGTGCAGCCTTCTTGACGGGTGCGGCCCGCTGAGCTGGCGCTGCCTTCTTCACGGGTGCGGAGTTCTTGGCCGGAGCGGCTTTCCTTGCCGGGGCCCTCTTCGCGGGAGCGGCCTTCCCGGCCGCCGGCTTCTTCACCGCGACCGCCTTCTTGGCGGGGGCGGCCTTCTTCGCGGGGGCGGCGTTCTTCGCGGGGGCGGCGTTCGTGGCCGCCGGCCTCGTCGCCGGTGTCGCCTTCTTGGCGGCAGCTGCCTTGTTAGCTCGAGCCGCCTTCCTGGCCGGAGCGGCCTTCCTGGCGGGAGCCGCCTTTCTGGCGGGAGCCTTCTGAACCGGCGCAGCCTTCTTCGCGGGTGCAGCCTTCTTCGCGGACGCAGCCTTCGTGGCGGACGCAGCCTTCGTGGCGGACGCAGCCTTCGTGGCGGACGCAGCCTTCTTCGCGGGTGCAGCCTTCTTCGCGGGTGCAGCCTTCCTGGCGGGAGCAGCCTTCTTCGCGGGCGGCGCCTTGGCGACCACCCGCTTCACGGCGTCGGCCTTCTTCGCCGGAGCCGCCTTGGCGGCGGCCCCGGCTCGCGACCCTCCTACGCGACGCAGCGCTCGACCAATCCGTGCTACGGCGGCCATGGCCACCCCTCTCGTCATCGGTACGGCGTCTGCGGCCGAGTCGTTCACTGCGCCCGCAAAGGCGGCAAATATACGAGTCCTGGCAGCCGCCCGCCACTGTCCACGCCGCTCAACCGCCCAGCAGCTCCGCCAGGCGTCGCGCGAGGGCCGCCGGATCACCGGCCACAGCGACCACTTTGGTGCGGCTCGTCTGCCCCACGACCACCGCCACATCGCGCCTGGGGACGCCGAACGCGTGGGCGATAGCAGCGCTCACCGCCCGATTCGCGGCCCCGTCCACCGGACGGGCGCCGACGGCGACCAGCAGCACATCCGGTCCGTACCGACCGCCCACCCGCACCACCGGCGCCCCGGTGCGCACCCGGACGGCGAAGCGCAGCTCGCTACGGGCGGTCACGGCCGACATTCTTGCCGAAGCGGCTACGCTTGGGGCGCGACGACGAGGACGAGTAGCCGCGGAGTTCAGCCCCAAGCGACCCGGGGACGGTGTGAGCCCGGGGGCTCGAACCGCGCGCGAAATCACCTCTGAGCACCGGAAGAACAGGCCGCTGCACGCTGCCTCAGTAGAACCGGACCCGAACGAAGTGGGCGCATCCGCACGGCGCGTCAACGAGGGTGGTACCGCGGCAGGCGGCCGGAGCAGCGGCGCGCAGGTCGTCCCTCGAGTCCAGCATCGACTCGAAGGAGCACCACCTCGTGACCACGTCACAGCCGGACGGGTACCAGCCGCTGCCTGCCCACGTCGACCTCGCCGCCCTCGATCACGAGGTCATCAGGACTTGGCGCGAGACCGACGTGTTCCAGCGCAGCCTCGAGCAGACCGCCGGCGGCCCGCGCTGGACGTTCTACGAGGGCCCCCCGACCGCCAACGGCATGCCGGGCACGCACCACGTCGAGGCGCGCGTCTTCAAGGACGTGTTCCCCCGGTTCAAGACGATGAAGGGCTACCACGTGCCCCGCATCGCCGGGTGGGACTGCCACGGCCTGCCCGTCGAGCTCGCCGTGGAGAAGGAGCTCGGCTTCACCGGCAAGCCGGACATCGAGGCCTACGGCATCGCGGAGTTCAACGCCAAGTGCCGGGAGAACGTCCAACGCCACGTCGATGCCTTCGAGGCGATGAGCGAGCGGATGGGCTACTGGGCCGACTACGAGAACGCCTACTGGACGATGAACCCCGAGTACATCGAGTCGGTGTGGTGGGCGCTGAAGCAGATCTTCGACAACGGGCTGCTCGTCGAGGACTACCGCGTCGCGCCGTACTGCCCGCGCTGCGGCACCGGCCTGTCCGACCATGCGGTCGCGCAGGGCTACGAGGAGGTGACCGACCCGTCGGTCTACGTCCGGTTCCCGCTGACGTCCGGCCCCTGGGCCGGCAAGGCGGACCTGCTGATCTGGACGACCACGCCCTGGACGCTGGTGTCCAACGCCGCCGTCGCGGTGAACCCGGAGGTCACCTACGCCGTCGCCCGCACCGAGGCCGGCACCTTCGTGGTGGCCGAGCCGCTGCTGCACAAGGCGCTCGGCGACGACGCTGAGGTGCTGGCCACATTCGGCGCCCGCGAGATGGAGCGCTGGAGCTACCAGCGCCCGTTCGACTACGTTCCGCTGGAGGGCGCGAACTTCGTCGTGCTCGCCGATTACGTCACCACCGAGGACGGTACCGGCCTGGTGCACCAGGCGCCCGCCTTCGGCGCGGACGACCTCGCCACCTGCCGCGCCTACGACCTGCCGGTGGTGAACCCGATCGGCACCGACGGGCACTTCCTCCCCGACACCGGCCCGGTGGCCGGCGTGTTCTTCAAGGACGCCGACGAGCAGCTGGTCGCCGACCTCCGGGCGCGCGGCCTGCTGGTACGGCACGTGCCGTACACCCACGCGTACCCGCACTGCTGGCGGTGCCACACGCCGCTGATGTACTACGCGCTGCCGTCCTGGTACGTCCGCACCACCGCCATCAAGGGCAGGCTGCTCGCGGAGAACGAGGCGACGAACTGGTTCCCGCCGACGATCAAGCACGGCCGCTACGGCGACTGGCTCGACAACAACGTCGACTGGGCGCTGTCGCGCGACCGCTACTGGGGCACGCCTCTGCCGGTGTGGCGCAACGACGCCGACCCGACCCGGATGGTGTGCGTCGGGTCGCTGGCCGAGCTCGCCGAGCTCACCGGCCGGCCACTGGCGGACCTCGACCCGCACCGCCCGTTCGTCGACGAGATCACGTTCACCCGCCCCGGCGAGGAGGGCACCTACCGCCGCGTCGGGCCGGTCATCGACGCGTGGTTCGACTCCGGCTCCATGCCCTTCGCGCAGTTCGGCGCGCCACACCGCAACGCCGAGCAGGCGAGGGCCGCGTACCCGGCCGACTTCATCTGCGAGGCGATCGACCAGACCCGCGGCTGGTTCTACACGCTGATGGCGGTGGGCACGCTGGTGTTCGACCGGAACAGCTACCGCAACGTGCTGTGCCTCGGGCACATCCTGGCCGAGGACGGCCGCAAGATGAGCAAGCACCTCGGCAACATCCTGGAGCCGATCCCGCTGATGGATCAGCACGGCGCCGACCCGCTGCGCTGGTTCATGCTCTGCAGCGGGTCGCCGTGGTCGGGGCGGCGGGTGGGGCACAAGGTGCTCGACGAGATCGCCTCCAAGGTGCTGCGCACCTACTGGTCCGTGGCCTCCTTCCAGTCGCTCTACGCACGGGCCAACAGCTGGGTTCCCGGCTCCCCGGACGCGGGGACGCCGACGGCGCTGGACCGCTGGGCGCTGTCGGAGGCGCACCGGGTGGCCCTCGAGGTCGACCGGGCACTGGAGGAGTTCGACACCGCGCGCGCAGGGAAGGCGCTGGCGACCTACATCGACGACCTGTCCAACTGGTACGTGCGGCGCTCGCGCCGGCGGTTCTGGGAGGGCGACCCGGCCGCGCTGGCCACGCTGCACGAGTGCCTGTACGTCCTCACGCTGCTGATGGCGCCGTTCACGCCATTCATCACCGAGCGGGTTTGGGGTGCGCTCTTCGCGGGCCAGGCCGAGTTGCCCGACTCCGTGCACCTCGCCGCGTGGCCGGCGGTGGACAAGCAGTCAGGGGTGCTGGACCCCGCCCTGGCCGATCAGGTCGCCCTGGTGCGCCGCCTCGTCGAACTGGGGCGCGCGGCTCGGGCGCAGTCCGGGGTCAAGACCCGCCAGCCGCTGGCCCGGGCACTCATCTCCGCGCCCGGCTGGGTGGTGGTGCCGGAGACGCTGCGCCGCGAGGTCGCCGACGAGCTCAACGTCGTCGAGCTGTCCGCCCTGGCCGACGCCGAGGCGGACGAGCTGGTGGACATCACGGTCAAGCCCAACTTCCGGGCGCTCGGCAAGCGCTTCGGCGGGGCCACGCAGAACGTCGCGAAGGCGATCTCCGCGGCCGAGCCGCGGCAGTTCGCCGCGGGGCTGCTCGGCGGGGCGGCCACCGTCGTCGTCGACGGGCAGGAGCACGCGATCGGCGGCGACGAGGTCGTGGTGACCGAAACCCCGCGATCAGGCTGGGCGGTGGCCAGCGCCGGCGCCGAGACCGTCGCCCTGGACCTGGAGCTCACCCACGAGCTGCGGCTGGCCGGCCTGCTGCGCGACGTCGTGCGCGTGGTGCAGGACGCCCGCAAGAACGCCGGCCTGGATGTCACCGACCGCATCGAGCTGTGGTGGCGCGTGGGGGGCTCACCCGAGCCGGCCGAGGCGATCCGCGAGCACTCCGACCAGCTGGCGGCGGAGGTGCTGGCGACGGGGCTGCACGAGGGTGCTCCGCCCGAGTCCACCGAGGCGTTCAGCGCCGAGGACGACGACCTGGGGCTGCACCTCTGGCTGCGCCGCGCGTAGCGAAGCGCGGCTAGCTCGGGCTGGACGAGTGCACGACGTTCGGCTCGCAGAGCGAGCAGGCCATGAAGCCGTCCTCGGTGGCCTGCTCGAACGGGATCGGCTCGGCTTGCTGATCTTGGATGATCGCGCAGTCCGCCAGGTGGTAGCGCGGCCGCCCGTCGATCACCCACACCTCGTCGTCCGCTGCCGCCGATGAGAGCGGCGTCGGCTCCGGCGCGGTGCTCGCGGAGGGCTGTGCGGGGGTCGCCGTTTGCGCGGCGCTGTGCCCGGCGTGGGCGGCCCGCGCCGGCCTGGTGACGCCGATCGCATGGCGCGCCCGGACGAGCAGGTAACCCGCCCCCGCGCTGGCGATCAGGGAGGCGACCAACCACGCCGAACTGGGCAGCACCAACCCCAGCGCGAGGCAGACCAGGGCGATGAGCAGCAGTCCGATCAGCACCATCGGGACTCACTCTCCCGTGTCGCGTACCCGGGCAGGAGCCCGGTCAGCCCTGCTGCGCGTCAGCGTATTCGGTGTTCTTCTGCGTGTTGACGGCCGCCGGCTCGGCCTTCCCGCTGGCATCGAGGTCACGCAGCTGCGACTCGAGGTAGCTCTTGAGGCGGGTCCGGTACTCGCGCTCGAACGTCCGCAGCTCCTCGACGCGCCGCTCCAGGGCCGCCTTGCGCTGCTCGAACTGCGCGGTGATCGTCGCGGCCCGCTGCTCGGCGTCCTGGACGGCTTGGGTGGCGCGGGCCGTGCTGTCCTGGTCCAGCTGCTTCGCGCGCGCCTCGGCCTCGGTGAGGTGCTTGGTGGACTTCTGCTGCGCCTCGGTCAATGCCAGCTGGGCGGCGCCCTTGGCCTGGCTCAAGAGCCGCTCGGCCTCGGCCTTCGACTGCTCGAGGTGCTGGTCGGCGGTCTGCTGGGCGAGCGCCAGCACCTGGACGGCCTTGGCGTTGTGGTCGGGCGCCGCGGGCGCTGCGGGCTGTTGCTGAGCGGCACCCTGCGCGGCCTGGGCGGCCTGGGCGCGGGCCTGCTCGGCCTGGGCGCGGGCCTGCTCGACCGCGCGCTGGGCGCCTTCGAGCTGACGGCGGTTCTCGGCCAGCTGCTGCTCGGTCTGGGCCAACTGCTGCTGCAGGTGCACGACCTGCTGCTGCGCGCCGTCCTTGCCCTGGTTGAGCGCCCGCTCGAGCTCGCCGACCTGGGATTGGAGGCGGCCGTTCTCCTCGCGCACGGCGTTGAGCTCGGCGGCACTCGCGCCGTCCCCGCCGGCCGCGGCGCCGGTGCTGGCCCGGGCACGGAGGTCGTTGTTCTCCTCGATGAGGCGCGACAGCTCGACCTCGACGATGTCGAGGAAGGCGTCGACCTCTTCCTCGTCGTAACCGCGCTTACCGATCGGCGGCTTCTTGAACGCGACGTTGTGTACTTCAGCGGGCGTCAACGGCATTCGGGTCACCTCGTGGTCGTCGCGAGCCGGTCGCTCCGGCGCGGTTCTGCGTTCGTGCTGTGGACTGATGTATTGCGGACTGATCCTAGGCGCACAGCGCTAACCGAGCGTCAAGGCAATCCATTGGAGGCCCAGAATAGCGAGAAGAAGGATGATGATGCTCAGGTCGAGGCTCACACTACCGAGATGTACCGGCGGAATCAGCTTCCGCAGCACCCGCAGCGGCGGGTCCGTCGCGAGGTAGACCAATTCCACTCCGACGGCCGCCACTCCCGCCGGTCGCCAGGAACGGGCGAATTGCCGGGTTGCCTCAATCACGAATCGGGCGAGGACAATTAGGATATATAGGTAAAGCACATAGGCGACGACGCCCCAGAACAGCGTCATCGACTCGCTCCTGTCATGCGGATTCCTCTTATGGGCGTACCTGCGTGCATGCCATGACACATGCCATGACAACGGCCTGGCACACACCATCGTGCCAGCCCGCCGGCGCCACCCGGATTCAGCTCTGGTTGAAGAAGCCCGTTTCGGCGATGCGCGCCTTGTCCTGCGCGGTCACGGTGACATTGTGCGGGCTGAGGAGGAAGACCTTGGCGGTCACCCGCTCGATGCGCCCGTGCAGGCCGAACGTCAGGCCGGCGGCGAAGTCCACCAGCCGCTTCGCGTCGGCGTCGTCCATCTCGGACAGGTTCATGATCACCGGCGTGCTCTTGCGGAAGTGCTCCCCGATGGTGCGCGCCTCGTTGTAGGTACGCGGGTGCAGGGTCGTGATCTGGTAGGCCGGTAGCTCCTCGTAGCCGTTCGCGTAGCCGTCGACCTCGTCGCCGTACTCGCGCGGCGATACGTGTGCCACCTGGGCGACCTCGCCGTGCCGGCCGTACCCGTGCTCGCGGGGGTAGCGGGCTTCGGCGTAGTCCTCGCGGCGCGCGGGAGAGCGCTCGACGGCGTGCCCGTACCCCTCGACGTCGCCGTAGTCGTCGTCCTCGACGAGGCCGAGGTAGACGCCCATCTTGCGCATCGCTCCGGGCATTGGGTCCTCCAGAAGTCGGGTGCTGCTGTGACTCGTGTGGCTGTGGGGATTCCTGTTCTCAGGCGACGCTAGCCGAAAACCTGCGCTCGACGGCCGAGCAACGCCGATCCGACACGCACGTGTGTCGAACCGTGCCGGATGGCCTGGTCGAGGTCCGCGCTCATGCCGGCCGAGATCGCGTCGGCGTGCGGGAACTCCGCACGCAGCCGGGCCGACGCCGCGGCGAGGCCGGCGAACGCCGCGTCCGGGTCGGCGCCGAGCGGTGCGACGGCCATGACGCCGCGCAGCAGCAGCTCGGGGCGGGCCGCCACCTCCCCCGCGAGAGGCAGCAGCCCGGCGACCTCGACGCCGCCGCGGTCCGGGTCGCCATCGAGGCTGACCTGGATGAACACCTCCCGCGGCGGCCGGCCGACCTGCCGGACGCCGTCGGCCAGCCGCTCGACGAGCGCGGGGCGATCGAGGGAGTGCACGGCGTGCGCGTAGCCGGCCACCGACCTGGTCTTGCGGGACTGCAGCTGGCCGACGAAGTGCCAGCGCGGCTGCGGAGCGCCGGAAGCGAGCAGCCCGCGGACCTCGGCAACCTTCGGCACGGCCTCCTGGTCGCGGCTCTCCCCGACGTCAAGCACACCCAGTGCGGCCAGCGTGACGACGTCAGCTGCCGGCCGGGTCTTCGTCACCGCGACGAGCGTGATGGAGCGCGGATCGCGTCCGGCCGCGGCGCAGGCATCGGCGATGCGTCGGCGCACGGCACCGAGCCCGCGGACGAGCTCGGCGCGTCGGGCCTCG
>JAVHVL010000116.1:0-3118 GCA_032160565.1 Pseudonocardiales bacterium
ACGCCGCGGCTGCGGTCCGCCGGACCAGGGTGCGCGCCGGCGCGATCCTGGCGGCCTCGCGCGAGCGGATGCGACTCCGGCGCGTCGAGGCCGAGGAGCATGCAGCCACGATCACCAGGGATGCCGAACAGATCCGCGACCGGGCGACGTCCGACGCGATGCAGATCCGCGAGCAGGCCGCCGCGGAGGCCCGCCGGCTGGTCACGGAGGCGGCGGATCTCGCCGAGGCGCACAGCTCCCGCGGCCAACGGCGGCTGGTCGAGGCTGAGGCCGGGGCTCGGGCGGTACGCGAGCAAGTGGCCGACGAGGTCACCCGTACCCAGGAGGAGCTGCACGAGTTGCATCGCACCGCGAAGGCGGAGGAGGTGCGCACGATCGGTGCCGCGCGTGCCGAGGCGGATGCCTTGCGCTCCGAGGCCCGGCGGCTGCTCGCCGATGCGCGGGCGGAGGTGGCGGTGCTGACCGAGCGGCGCAACGCGATCGCCGGTGAGCTCGGCAACCTCTCCGGCGTCATCGAGGCGCTGGCCGTGGCGGACCCGCCACGCAGCCGCGCCGCCGAGCCAACGCCGGCCGAACCACCGCCCGCCGAACCACCGCCGGCCGAAGCCGAGCACGTCGAAGCCCAGCACGACCATCCGATGTCCCTACTCAGCGAGATGATGAGACCCGAATGAGCGAGAGCACTCCACTGTTCCGGACCACCATGCGCGGGTACGAGCCCAGCGCCGTCGACCAGTACGTCGCTCAGCTGACCGCGGCGATCCAGGCCGCGCAGCAGCACACCGCCGAGCTGACCAGCCGGGTGGACGAGCTCACCCGGGTGGCGGAGCAGGCGCAGCGCAAGGCCGCGGTGGCGCCGCCGAGCGCACCGACGTTCGCCGACTTCGGCGAGCGGGTCGGGCAGATCCTCACGATGGCGGAGGAGGAGGCCACCCAGATCCGCTCCAGCGCAGCCGCGGAGATCGAGCAGAAGCTCTCCGCGCTGGAGGCCGCGAACGCCAAGACGCGCGGTGACGCGGACCGGTACGCAAACCAGACGCGGCTGGCCTCCGAGCGGGAGGCCGCCCGGATCCTCGAGGACGCGAAGCGCAGCGCCGACCAGCTGCTCGACGACGCCGATCGGCAGGCCACCGCCCGCCGCGAGGAGGCGGAGGCGATCTACGAGCGGCAGCGCGCCCAGGCGGCCAAGGCCGCGGCCGATTTCGAGCAGACCCTCGCCGAGCGTCGCGACAAGGCGGAGAAGGTCTTCCAGGAGCGGACGTCTCTCGCCGAGCAGCAGCTGATCACCGCGCAGCAGCAGGTCGCGCAGCTGCGTGCCGAGGCCGAGCAGGCGACGGCGGATGCGGCCCGGAAGGCGGCTGGCCTCAGCGCCGAGTCGGAGGCCAAGGCCGAGCAGATCGTCGCCGAGGCGATCGCCCGCGCGGATCGGATCCGGTCGGAGTCCGAGCGCGAGCTCTCCGCCGCCACGCAGCGCCGCGACAGCATCAACGCGCAGCTGACCAACGTCCGGCAGATGCTCGCGACGCTGTCCGGCACCGCGCCGGCCGCGGTCCAGGTCGAGGACACCGCGGCCGGGCCGGCCGACGCAGCCGAAGCCCACGTCGAGGCCGCACCCGAGGCAGCACGCGAAGCCGAGTCCGAGGACGCCGAGCTGGCCGCGGAGTCCGACGAGGAGAGCAGCGCGCACGCGTAGCCGCCGTTGAAAGACCGGCGCGCGATGCGGGCGCCTCGATCGGCGCAGGCGCGCACGCCGACCAGCGCCGATCAGCAATCGGGCGCGCGGCGATCAGCGCAGGGTCGCGGCGGCCGCGGCCCGGATCGCGTCTGCCACCCGGTCGAGCGAGGCCGAGCGCAGCCGCCATTGCTGCCAGTAGAGCTCGACGTGGAGCGCGCCGTGGCGATCGAGCTCCACCAGCCCCGCCCCGTCGGCGTGCTTGTCGACCTGCAGGTCGGGCAGCATCGACCAGCCCATGCCCAGCCGCACCGCCTCGAGGAAGTCGGCGGAGGCGGGGACGTAGTGGCGGGGCGGGTCGAGATCGCGGCGGGCGCGGCGCTTGAGGTAGCGGTCCTGCAACCGATCGGCGCGATCGAACACCACCATGGGCGCACGCGACAGCGCGTGCGGCGTGACCCCCGCGGGGAACCACTGGGCCGCGAAGCCGGCGGTGGCGACGGGGCGGTAGCGCATCCGCCCCAGCCGCTGCACCGTGCAGCCGGGGACCGCGTCCGCCGAAGCGGTCACCGCCGCCATGACCGTGCCGTCGCGGAGCAGGTCCGCGGTGCGGTCCTGGTCCTCCCGATACAGGTCGAACACCAGCGGCGATCCGATCGTGGCCAGCGCGGGCAGCACCCAGGTGGCCAGGCTGTCGGCGTTGACGGCCAGCGGGATGACCGTCGGCGATCCGGGCTCGCCCTCCCCGCCGATCTCGCGCGCCACATCCGCCGTCATCGTCGCGATCTGCCGCGCCAGGCGCAGCACGGCCTGCCCCGCGGGCGTCGGCTGGATCGGTTTGGTACGCGTCAGCAGCACCTGCCCGACCGCGATCTCGAGGGCCTTGACGCGCTGGCTGATCGCGGACGGGGTGACGTGCAGTTCGCGAGCGGCGGCGTCGAAGGTGCCCGCGGCGACCGCCGCGGACAGGGCGTCGAGCTGGGCCAAGTCGAGATTCACCATTAGGAACGCTAATGCTACGACAGAATCATTAGCTGTATTCGAGACGCGTTGCCCCGTAGCGTCGAAGCCATGCTGACCTCAGCGGCACTGGCCGCGGCCGCTGCCGGGTTGCTGTTCAGCCTGTCGTTGATCGTCGCCATCGGCCCGCAGAACACCTACGTCCTGCGCGTGGGGCTGCAGCGGCACCGCGTGTTGACGGTCGTGACGCTCTGCGCGCTGTCGGATGCGGTGCTCATCGCGGTCGGGGTGGCCGGGGCCGGTTCCGCGATGGACGGGCGGCCCTGGGTGCTGCGCGCGGTGCGGATCGGCGGCGCGCTGTTCCTGCTGGGCTACGGCGCGCGAGCGGCCAGGCGGGTCCTGCACCCCGAGGCCGCGGAGCCGGGCTCCGCCGCGGCGCTCACCTCGGTGGTGGGTACGGCGCTGGCGTTCACCTGGCTGAACCCG
>JAVHVL010000502.1:0-2513 GCA_032160565.1 Pseudonocardiales bacterium
GCCCCGGCCCGGGCGATGAGCCCGTCGGCCACCGCATCGGCCACGACCCGGGTCAGCAGCGAAACACTGCGGATGGCGTCGTCATTCCCCGGGATCGGGTAGGTGACCTCGTCCGGATCGCAGTTGGTGTCGAGGATCGCGACGACCGGGATGTTCAGCTTGCGGGCCTCGCCGACGGCGATGTGCTCCTTCTTGGTGTCGACCACCCACACCGCGCTCGGAACCCGGCTCATCTCGCGGATGCCGCCGAGCGTGCGCTCGAGCTTGTCCTTCTCGCGAGTCATGATGAGCTGTTCCTTCTTGGTGCGGGTGCCCTCCCAGCCGCTCTGCTCGAGTGCCTCGAGCTCCTTGAGCCGCTGCAGCCGCTTGTAGACCGTCTGGAAGTTCGTCAGCATGCCGCCGAGCCAGCGCTGGTTGACGTAGGGCATGCCGACGCGGGTCGCCTGCTCGGCGATCGCCTCCTGGGCCTGCTTCTTGGTGCCGACGAACAGCACGCTGCCGCCGTGCGCGACGGTCTCCTTGACGAACTCGTACGCGCGGTCGATGTAGGAGAGCGTCTGCTGGAGGTCGATGATGTAGATGCCGTTGCGCTCGGTGAATATGAAGCGCTTCATCTTCGGGTTCCAGCGGCGGGTCTGATGCCCGAAGTGCACGCCGGAGTCGAGCATTTCCTTCATGGTTACGACGGCCATGCCGGTCGTCCTCCTCGTTCTTTCGTGCATGCGCGGGGCAGTGCCCACGCCTGCGGCCTCGGTTGTCGCCGACGGTCCGGGTGGACCGCCCGCCCTGGTGCCCGGGTGTCGCGGTCAGGGGCCGGTCCGGCTCGGGGAGCCGGGCGGACCGAGGCTGGCCGCCTACCCTCCGTCCGGAGCCACGCGAAGGCGCGGTGTCGGCGGCGGGGCGGGCACGCGAAGTCAGCCCACTCGCGCAGGCTGCCAAGAGAAGTCTAGCCCGTTGCCGGTCGCGCCTCGACCACGGCCGCATCCAGTGCGCGCGGCCCCGCTCAGGTGGCGGCGAGTCAGGTGGCGGCGAGCAGCCCGTCGCGCCGGGCGATGGCGGCGGCCTCGGTGCGGCTGCCGACCGCCAACTTGGCCAGGATGTTGGAGACGTGCACGCTCACGGTCTTCTCGCTGATGTAGAGCTGCTGGGCGATCTGCCGGTTGGTCCGCCCCTCCACGAGCAGCGCCAGGACGCCCCGCTCCCTGCTGGTCAGTGCCTCGGCCCGGACCGGTCCACCGCCGCGAGACGGCGCCGCGGCGAGCCCCAGTGCCCGGATCTCGCCCAGCAGCGGCTTGGCGCCCAGCTGCCGGGCGGCGTCACGAGCGAGGTCCGCCTGTTCGGCGGCCTCGGCACCCCGCCCGGCGGCGCGCAGCACGGCGGCCAGCCGGACCCGGCTGCGGGCCTGTTCGATGACGTTGCCGTAGCCGAACGACTCGACGGCGCGGCGCCACGCTTCGACATGGTCGTCCTCGGCGGGGGCGTCGACGCCGGTCAGCCAGCGCAGCCGCCGCCACTCGGCCTCCAGCCGGGCCAGCCAGGCGATCCCTTCCACACCGAGCTTGCGCCCAGCGGGCAGCCCGTGCTCCAGGCTGCGCCGGGCATCGGCCAGCAGCGCGGCGCCGCGCTCGGCGAGCTGGGCGCGCTCGGTCTGCGGTGCCTTCGCGGCCGCCGTCGACAGCACGGCCAGGCACTGCGCGGACAGCCGCACCCGGGCGAGGAACCAGGGGTTCTGCCACAGCACGGTCAGCGCCGCGACCAGCTCGTCGAGGCGGGCCAGCGCATCAAGGACCAGGCCGTCGATCTCGTACATCTCCAGCAGTGCCCCGACCGAGTACAGCGCGACCCGGCTCTCCCGGCCCCACCACGGGCGGACCGCCTCGAACATCTCCGCGACGCGCGGGTCTCCGCGCCCCGCCATCACGGCCGTGGCGGTGGCGGCGTAGAGGGCCTCGGCCAGCGCGCTCGGGTGCTCGCCGGTGACGTCCAGCGTGTGCAGCGCACCGTCCCAGTCGCCGCGGACGTATTGGACCAGGCCGGTCATCGCGCGGGCGTCCATGCCGTACGCAGTCCACGGCCGGCCGATCTCCACGGCGCGCCGGTGAGTCTGCTCGTAGGACGCCTGCGACAGCCCGAACTCGCCGTGCTCGTAATAGAGGCTGCCGAGGTTGTACCGGACGCGCAGCTCGGCGGCCGAGTCACCGGCGGCCCGCGCCTCCTCGGCGAGCGCCGTCATCCGGGCGGCGGCCTCATCCGGGCGGGCCGCCCGCTGCTCGAGCATCGCGATGGTGATCTCGGCATCCGCCGCTGCGGGGAGCGTGCCGACGAGGGCCGCGATCGACGCCGCCTCCCGCGCCCAGCGCTCCGCGTCCACGTCGCGCCCCATGATCAGCGCGGCTCGGGCGTGCAGCGCGGCCAGCTTGGCCCGGAATGCCGTCGGCGGCTCGGCGGGGACGAGGCCCAGCGCCTCGGCCGTAGCGGTGAGCGGCTCCTCGTCCGTCTCGCCGACCACCGCC
>JAVHVL010000148.1:0-4549 GCA_032160565.1 Pseudonocardiales bacterium
CAGTGGCCGGCCGACGTCGTCGACTACTTCGGCGACGGCGACGAGTGCCACATGTGCTTCCACTTCCCGGTGATGCCGCGCATCTTCATGGCCGTGCGCCGTGAGTCGCGCTTCCCGATCTCGGAGATCCTCGACCAGACGCCGCCGATCCCCTCGGGCTGCCAGTGGGGCATCTTCCTGCGCAACCACGACGAGCTCACCCTCGAGATGGTCAGCGACGAGGACCGCGACTACATGTGGGACGAGTACGCCAAGGACCCGCGGATGAAGGCGAACATCGGCATCCGCCGCAGGTTGGCTCCGCTGCTGGACAACGACATCAACCAGATCGAGCTGTTCACCGCGCTGCTGTTGTCACTGCCCGGTTCACCCGTCCTGTACTACGGCGACGAGATCGGCATGGGCGACAACATCTGGCTGGGTGACCGCGACGGCGTCCGCACGCCGATGCAGTGGACGCCGGACCGCAACGCGGGCTTCTCCACGTGCGACCCCGGGCGCCTCTACCTGCCGGTGAACATGGACTCGATCTACGGCTTCCAGGTGACCAACGTCGAGTCGCAGACCCGGAATACCTCCTCCCTGCTGCACTGGACGCGCCGGATGGTCCAGCTGCGCAAGGCCAACCCCGCCTTCGGCTTGGGTACATTCAGCGACATCGGGGGTAGCAATCCCAGTGTGCTGAGTTTCGTGCGCGAGTTCGGCGACGACATCGTGCTCTGCGTCAACAACCTCTCCAGGTTCCCGCAGCCGGTCGAATTAGACCTCCGCCCTTGGGAGGGCACGGAACCGATCGAACTCCTGGGTGGCACCCACTTCCCCGCGATCGGCGAGCTGCCGTACCTGCTCACCCTGGCCGGTCACGGTTTCTATTGGCTGCGCATCCCGCGCCGGCCACAGCCCACCGGCGAGCCGTCCGCCGTTGCCGAGAGCTCCGGCGGCGAGGTGCCCGCATGATCACCCATGACCAACTCCGGCCGCTCGTCGAGCACTGGATGCCGGCACAGCGATGGTTCGCCGGCAAGGGTCGCGCCGCCTCCATCGACGTCGCGTCGCTGGCCGTGCTCTCCACCGGCGCGGCCGGCGTCGAGCTCTGGACGGCCCGGGTCAGCTACGACGACGGCAGCACCGAGGTCTACCAGCTGCCGCTCGTGGCGCATCCGGAGCCGATGGACTCGCTCGACCACATGCTGCTGGGCTCGGTCAACGGCGAGGACGGCCCGCTGTGGATCTACGACGCCCTCCACGACAAGGAAGTCACCCCTGCCTGGCTGCTGGGCATCCAGCGCGCGTCGCAGGTCGACGGGCTGCGGTTCACCCGTTACGTCGAGCCCGAAGACATCCCGGTGGGCGAACCCAGCCTCGTGCTCACCGGTGAGCAGTCGAACACGTCGCTGATGTTCGGCGACCTCGCAATCCTCAAGGTCTTCCGGCGGCTGCAGACCGGGGTGAACCCGGACATCGAGATCCACGCGGCGCTCGGCGAGCGCGGCGCGCGGCACGTGGCCCGGCTGCTCGGCGCGATCGAGACCGATCTGGACGGCGAGCCCTGCGCGCTGGGGATGCTGCAGGAGTTCATGACGACGGCCACCGACGGCTGGGAGCTGGCCAAGGCGAGCGTCCGCGATCTGATGGCCGAGGCCGACCTGCACGCCGAGGAGGCGGGCGGCGACTTCGCGGCCGAGGCGCACCGCCTGGGGGAGGCGATCGCCGAGACGCACGCCGACCTCGCCGCGGCGTTCCGGGTGTCGAGCGCCGCGCCGGAGGAGCTTGCTGCCCGTGCCGCGGCCATGCGGGGCCGGCTGGAGCAAGCGATCACCGTGGTGCCCGAGCTGGCCGAGCTCGGCGACGGGCTGCGCGAGGCCTTCGACGCACTCGGCGGGGTCGGTGAGCCGGTCCCGTTGCAGCGCATCCACGGCGACCTGCACCTCGGGCAGGCGCTGCGCACCGTGCACCGCTGGGTGATCATCGACTTCGAGGGTGAGCCGATGGCCGACCTGGAAACCCGCCGCAGGCCCGATTCGACGCTGCGGGACATCGCCGGCATGCTCCGCTCGTTCGAGTACGCCGGCCACCACCGCCTGATCGAGGCGGGCCTGGATCCGCAGCTGTCCTACCGGGCCGGCGAGTGGGCGCAGCGCAACCGGGAGGCGTTCTGCGACGGCTACACCCAGGCCGGCGGGCGCGATCCGCGCGAGCAGACCGTGCTGCTGCGGGCGTTCGAGGCGGACAAGGCCGTCTACGAGGCGATGTACGAAGCGCGCAATCGGCCGAGCTGGCTGCCGATACCCCTGGCGTCGCTGGCGCGGTTGGCCAATCCGGAAGGAGTGCGATGACCTCGACGTTGGCGCGTGAGGAGCTCGACCGCCTCGTCGGAGGCGCCCACCACGACCCGCACAGCATCCTGGGGGCGCACCCGGTCGCCGGGGGACGCACGGTGATCCGGACGCTGCGCCCGGAGGCCACGGCGGTTCAGGTGCTCATCGGCGGGGGATCGACGCCGATGCAGCGCATCCATGACGCGGGCGTCTTCGAAGGCATCGTCGACAGCACACCGACCGACTACCGCCTCAGCGTGGACTACGGCGACCAGGCTTTCGTCGTCGACGACCCGTACCGGTGGTTGCCGACGCTCGGCGAGGTCGATCTCCACCTGATCGGCGAGGGGCGGCACGAGAACCTCTGGCAGGCTCTCGGTGCGCATGTGCGCACGTACGAGACGCCCGGCGGCGCGGTCACCGGGACCAGCTTCGCGGTTTGGGCGCCGAACGCCCGCGGCGTGCGTGTGCAGGGCGACTTCGACTACTGGTCCGGGCGAGCGCTCCCGATGCGGGTGCTCGGCTCGTCGGGCGTCTGGGAGCTGTTCGTTCCCGATGTCGGCGACGGCTGCCGCTACAAGTTCCAGATCCTCGGCGCGGACGGCACCTGGCGGGAGAAGGCCGACCCGATGGCCTTCGCCACTGAGGTGCCGCCGGCCACCGCCTCGGTGGTGCACACGCCCAGGCACGAGTGGGGCGACGCCGGGTGGCTGCAGCGCCGCGCGGGCACGCCGTGGCACGCCGCACCGATGTCGATCTACGAGGTGCACCTCGGTTCCTGGCGGCTCGGGCTGAGCTACCGGGAGCTCGCTACGGAGCTGGTCGAGTACGTCACAGCGGCCGGCTTCACCCATGTCGAGTTCCTGCCCGTCGCCGAGCACCCGTTCGGTGGCTCCTGGGGCTACCAGGTGTCCTCGTACTACGCACCCACCTCGCGGTTCGGCAGCCCGGACGACCTGCGCTACCTGATCGACACGCTGCACCAGGCGGGCATCGGCGTCATCGTCGACTGGGTGCCGGCCCACTTCCCCAAGGACGCGTGGGCGCTGGCCCGCTTCGACGGCACGCCGCTCTACGAGCACGGTGACCCGCGCCGCGGCGAGCAGCCCGACTGGGGCACGTACGTCTTCAACTTCGGGCGTATCGAGGTACGCAACTTCCTCGTGGCCAACGCGCTGTTCTGGTTGGAGGAGTTCCACGTCGACGGGCTGCGCGTCGACGCCGTCGCCTCGATGCTCTACCTCGACTACTCGCGCAAGGACGGCGAGTGGACTCCGAACATCTACGGCGGCCGCGAGAACCTCGAGGCGGTCGCCTTCCTGCAGGAGATGAACGCCACCGTCTACAAGCGGGTGCCCGGTGTCGTGACGATCGCCGAGGAGTCCACGTCGTGGCCGGGGGTCACCCGCTCGACCCACCTCGGCGGGCTGGGGTTCGGCTTCAAGTGGGACATGGGGTGGATGCACGACACCCTGAGCTACATCTCGCACGAACCCATCCACCGGCAGTACCACCACAACGAGCTGACGTTCTCGATGATGTACGCCTACTCGGAGAACTTTGTGCTGCCCATCTCGCACGACGAGGTGGTGCACGGCAAGGGCTCGCTGCTGAGCAAGATCCCCGGCGACCGGTGGCAGCAGATGGCCACCCTGCGCACGCTCTACGCCTATATGTGGGCGCACCCCGGCAAGCAGCTGCTGTTCATGGGGCAGGAGTTCGCGCAGGGCGCCGAGTGGGCGGAGAGCCGGTCGCTGGACTGGTGGCTGCTGGACGCCCCGGAGCACCGCGGCGTCGCGCGCCTGGTCACCGACCTCAACCGCGTCTACGCGGACACGCCCGCACTATGGTCCCGCGACACCGTCCCGGAGGGCTTCCACTGGATCGACGCGAACGACGCGCAGGGCAACGTCTACTCGTTCCTGCGCATCGGTGAGGCCGGGGGCTCGGTGCTCGCGTGCATCGCCAACTTCTCCCCCGTGCCGCACGAGGGCTACCGGGTCGGGCTGCCGTACGCCGGGCGCTGGGACGAGGTCCTGAACACCGACGCCGACAGTTACTTCGGCTCCGGCGTCGGCAACTTCGGCGGGGTGACGGCCGTCGCGGAGCCATGGCACGGCCAGCCGGCGTCCGCCACGTTGCGCGTCCCGCCGCTCGGCGCCCTCTGGCTGCGCTACGCCCCGGACTGATCGGGGAATGGCAGGCGGCGGTGGCGCGTTGTGCCGAGTATC
>JAVHVL010000159.1:0-3776 GCA_032160565.1 Pseudonocardiales bacterium
GATCGGCCGGGCGTCGTCGAGGGCGTACTGCTGCATCCCAGCGAGATCGGCATGGCCGGGGCGCGGCCGGGTCAGCGGGGCGTTGCGGGCCTGAGCGGCGAGCAGCTCGGCGTCGACCGGGTCGGCCGACATCACGGTCTCCCACTTCGGCCACTCGGAGTTGCCGACGCGCACCGCGACCGGGCCCCCCATCGTCACGCCGTGACGGACGCCGCCGGTCAACTCCACCTCGTCCTGCTCGAACTTCATCCGGGCGCCGCGGCCGTAACCCAGCCGGCGGCGGCCGAGGTCGCGGCCCAGGTCCGCCGTCGTGACCTCGACACCGGCGGGCAGGCCGTCGAGCACGGCAACGAGCGCGGGTCCGTGGGACTCGCCGGCGGTGATCCATCGCAGCACGTCGGCAAGTCTCTCAGAAGTGGCGGCGCGGAATCCTCGACTGCGCCGATGCGACGCTCACGCCGAGCTCAACGACGGTACGAGGTCGAAGGCCATCACCAGCAGCGAGCCGGCGATGAGCATCGGTCCGAAGGCCAGCGCCGTCTTCAGCGAGGCGCGGCGGGTGGACAGCAGGGCGACGGCGACGACGGCACCGAGCAGGAACCCGCCGAAGATGCCGTAGTAGACGAAGCCCCAGCCGAACCAGCCGAGGTACGCGCCGAGCACGCCCCCGAGCTTCACGTCGCCGAAGCCGAAGGACCGCGGCGAGACGAACGCGAGCAGGAAGAGCACGGCGAACACCGCGGCGGCACCCTCGGCCGCGCGCAGCAGGAGGTGCCAGTCCTGCCGGACGAGCGCCGTGAGGGCGAGGAGCACGGCGCCCGCCGCGGCCGTGAGGACGAGGCGGTTGGGCAGCCGGTGATGCTCGAAGTCGATGATCACCAGCGGCGTCGTGGCCAGCGCCAGGGCGAGGAATGCGGGGAGCAGCGCACCCCACCCGGCGGCCTTGCCGGCCAGCCCACCGAGGACCACGGCGACGACAGCGGTGACGGCCAGGCGAGCCGGACCGGCCTGCCTGCCTGGCCACCAGCGGCGCAGCTCGCGGTCCGGAACGGTGAGGGTCAGGCGGGCGAGGTAGGGCGCCGCCAGCAGGCACACCACAGCGCCGGCGACCGCACCCAACGCTCCGTCCGACATGGGCTGAGAGCCTACGGCTACGGTCGACAAGTGTTCGACGCCATCGTCCTCGCCGGTGGAGCGGCGACCCGCCTGGGCGGTGCCGACAAGCCGGCGATCGAGATCGGTGGCGGCACGCTGCTTGACCGTGCGCTGGCCGCGGTGTCCGCGGCGCGCCGGGTCGTCGTCGTGGGGCCATCGCGTCCGGTGTCGCCTGCGGTGCGGGCGGGTCGGCTGATGTCGGGCGGGGGGCCGGCGGGTCGGCTGATCTGGTGCCGCGAGCAGCCGCCCGGCGGAGGGCCGGTGGCGGCCATCGCCGCGGGGTTCGGCCGGACCAGCGCAGACGCTGTCGTGGTGCTCGCCGCGGACCTGCCCTGGATCGCCCCGGCTGTCCCTCGCCTGCTCGCCGCCCTGGGCGACGCCGACGTAGCCGTGCTCGTGGACGGCTCGGGCAGGCAGAGCTACCTCGCGGCCGCCTGGCGACGCACCGCACTGGGGTCCGCGCTCGCGGCGACGGGCGGACCGGCCGGCGTCGCCGCGCGCAGGCTGTTCGACGACGTCGAGATCATTGAGGTTCGGGACAGCGCCGGCTGGGCGGACGACTGCGACACGTGGAACGACGTCGAGCGAGCCCGTCGGCGCGCGGATCGAGAGGGGACGCCACCGTGACCAATCCATTGGATGACTGGGTCGCCGAATTGGCCGCCGCACTGGGGGTGGACGCCGGCACGCTGGACCGGGACCTGCTGCTGGACGTGGCGCGGGATGCCGCGCACCAGGTCGCTCGCCCGGCGGCGCCGCTCACCACGTTCCTCGTCGGCCTGGCCGCGGGCTTGCGGGGCGGGGGCGCCGAGGCGGTCCGCTCCGCGGCCGACACGGCTCAGCGGCTGGCGGCGACGCACCGGCCCGTCGACGGCTGAGCGACTGACGGTGTGTGATTTTCGCCGTTCCGGCGGCGGGAACCGCACACCGTCGGCGGTCGGGACAGGGAGAGGAAGCGTCCCGCAGGCTCAGCGGCCCTGAGCCGCGAGCTGGCTGCGGACGTCGTCCATGTCGAGGTCACGCACGGCGCCGATGACCTTCTCGAGCGCCGGTGCCGGCAGCGCGCCAGGCTGCGAGAACACCAGGATGCCGTCGCGGAAGGCCATCAGGGTCGGGATCGACTGGATGCCGGCCGCGGCCGACAGCGACCGCTCGGCCTCGGTGTCCACCTTGCCGAACACGATGTCCGGGTGCTCCTCCGCCGCCTTCTCGAAGACCGGCGCGAACGTCCGGCATGGCCCGCACCAGGCGGCCCAGAAATCGACGAGCACGATGTCGTTGCCGTTGATGCTCGCTTCGAACGTGTCTGCGGTCAGCGCGGTCGCGCTCATGCTTTGCTCCTCTTTGCGGCGATTGATACCCCGGGGGATGACAACTGCCCATTTTAACGCGGCATTCCCTTTCGCTACCGGCATGATCATGGCGTGCAGACCGTCGGGCTGAGCTGGCAGCACTCCGGTGAGACCGCCGCCGTGCTCGCGGTCGTCGGTGGCGCCATGGCGCTGTCCACGAAGCAGACGGTTCGGGCCGCCGGCGCGTTCGCGCGGGAGACCGCGGTGGTGGGCGTGCTGTACGGGCTGTGGGGGCTGGCCGGGAGCGTCGCGGTGGCCGGAACCGACGGCGCCTTCGGGCGGGCGCGGTGGATCGAGCGGGTCGAGCGCGACCTCCGGTTGCCGTCCGAGCACAGTGTGCAGCACCTGGTGCTCGGGCACCGGCTGGTCGTGCAGGGCGCGAACCTCTACTACGCCGCGATGCACCTCACGACCATGCTGGGGTTCCTCATCTGGCTGTTCGTCCGCCACCGCGACCGCTACCGCCCGGTGCGGCAGGTCATGGCCTGGACGACGCTGGGCTGCCTTCTCATCCAGCTGGTTCCGGTGGCCCCGCCGCGCATGCTGCCGGGCATCGTCGACACCGGCCGGCTCTACGACCAATCCGTGTACAGCAGCGGCCTGGCGGTGGATCAGCTGGCCGCGATGCCGTCGGTACACGTCGCGTGGGCGGTGCTCATCGGCTTCTACGTGTGGCGGGTGAGCCCGAGCCGGTGGCGATGGCTCGGCCCCGCGCACGCCGCCCTCATGACCCTCGTCGTCGTCGTCACCGGCAACCACTGGTGGCTCGACGGCATCGTCGCGGTAGCCGTGCTGTCGGCCTGCGCGTGGGGCGTGCACGGCGTGCGCACGGCGTGGCGCCGAGCCACGGCGGGCAGTCAGGCGATGAGCTCCTCGCCGGCGTAGGCGTTGATCCGCCCGCCGCGCACCATGCCGGCGAGCAGCAGCCCGTACTCCCGGGCCAGATCGACAGCGAGGCTGGACGGGGCCGACACCGCGACGATGCCGGCGACGCCTGCGGCCACCGCCTTCTGCACGATCTCGAACGACACCCGGCCGCTGACCACGAGCAGGCGGTCGGTGGCGGGCAGCCGCCCGTCCAGCAGCGCCCAGCCGACCACCTTGTCCACGGCGTTGTGCCGCCCTACGTCCTCACGCACGACGAGCAGGCTGCCGTCGGCGCCGGCGAGGGCGGCGGCGTGCACCCCCCCGGTCCGGTCGAAGGCGCGCTGCCGCAACCGCATGGCATCCGGCAGCCCGGCGACGACGCGCCGCGGCACCGTCCAGCCG
>JAVHVL010000230.1:0-12122 GCA_032160565.1 Pseudonocardiales bacterium
TCGACCCGATGACTGCGGGGTCGCCCGGGCTGGCCGCCGCGTGCCTGCCCTGGCTCCGGGAGCACGACGTGGCGGTGCTGGGTTCGGACGTGCAGAGCGACGTCATGCAGCCCGGGGCGGACCGGCATCCGATGCCCGTGCACGCCGGGGCGCTCGTGTTCCTCGGGTTGCCGCTGCTGGACAACCTGCTGCTCGAGGAGCTCGCCGAGGCGTGCGCCGACCGGAGGAGATGGGACTTCCAGCTGGTCGTCGCGCCGCTGGCCCTCCCGAGGTTCACCGGCTCACCCGTCAATCCGATCGCCGTCCTGTGACTCCGGCCGCCGTCATCGGCATCGGGCAGACCGCATACTCGCGCGCGTCGCGCCGGTCCGAGTGGTCACTCGCGGTCGAGGCGATCGAGGGGGCGCTCACCGATTGCGGCGTGGCACCTGGCGACGTAGACGGCCTGGTGCGGTACTCCTACGACTCCGTGGACGAGGCGATGCTGGTCCGGTCGTTCGGCTGGCGGCTGCGCTACTACTCGCAGACCGGCTACGGAGGTCTGGGCGCGCCCGCCGTCCTCGCCCACGCCAGCGCGGCGGTGGCAAGCGGCCAGGCGCGCATCGTCGTGTGTTACCGCTCCCTCAACGGCTACTCGTCGACCCGCTACGGGCGCGCCGAACGCACGCTCGGTTCCGACGGTGGCCAGTTCGTCGCCCGCGGAGACCGCGCGCCGTCGGGCGCATTCGCCGGGCCGTACGGGTTGCTCAGCCCGGGGCAGGTCATGGCGATGTGGGCGCGGCGCTACCAGTGGGAGGCCGGCATCGGCGAGCCGGACCTGGTGCGTGCCCTGGGCCGCGTCGCGATCGATCAGCGCGCCCAGGCGCAGCGCAACCCGGCTGCGGTGATGCACGGCCGACCGCTGGACGAAGCCGCGTACCTCGCCGGCCGCATGATTGCGTCGCCCCTGCGCGTCTTCGACCTCGCGCTGGAGACGGACGGTGCCGCGGCCGTCGTCGTGGCAGCCGCGGACGTGGCGCGCACCATGACCACCCCGGCGGTGTGGATCACCGCGGCCGTCGTGGGCATGTTCGCCTACGCCGAATCGATCTCGGTGTACGGCGAGCTCCGCAACGGCCCCACCTACCGGGCGATCGCCGAGCGCCTGTTCGCGGAAGCGGGTGTCCGCCCCGCCGAGCTGCGCGCGGCGATGATCTATGACGCGACGTCCATCTCGGTGCTGCTGGGGATGGAGGCTTACGGGCTGGCCGCACCGGGCACCGCGTGGCGCGCAGTGCTGGAGCACGGCATCGGTGCTACCGCGCCGGTTCCCGTCAACACGAGCGGTGGGCACCTGTCCGAGGCATACGTGCACGGGATGAATCTCGTGCTCGAGGGCGTACGGCAGTGCCGCGGTAGCTCGACTGCACAGGTCGAGCGGTCCGGGCCCGTCCTCGTGTCGTCCGGGCCGAGCGCCGTGGTGCTCAGCCCATGACGGAGATCGAGCCGATGACGGAGCCGAACCCGCTGACGGGGTCCACGCTGCGCATCGTGCCCGAATCGACCGAGCTGACCGCCCCGTATTGGACGGCGGCCCGCGAAGGCCGCGTCCTGCTGCAGCGGTGCGCCGACTGCGCCGAGGTGTGGCACCCGCCGGCGCCCACCTGCCCGGGCTGCCGTGGCGGGGCCGTGTCTTGGGTGGCGAGCAGTGGTCAGGGCACGCTGCACAGCTACACGCGCGTCGAGCACGCGGTGCACCCAGCGGTCGCCGGCGCCGTGCCGTACCTCGTGGCGCTCGTCGATCTCGATGAGGGGCCGCGCTTCGCGTGCACGCTCGTCGACGTGGACGACAGCTCCGTGCTCTCCGCGACGACCCGGGTCACGATCGGGCTCGGGCCGGCCGCCGCCGGTCTGCAGCTGCCGGTCGCCCGATGTTCTCGATCCGGTGCTGACGACCCAGCCGGTCCAGCCCGGCCCGCATGATCACCAGGCAGGTGTGCACCACGTCCTCGCGCCGCGACTTGGGGTGCTCGATCCAGTACGCGGCGGCGCCCTGCAGCGCGGTGCGCAGGATCGCGGCGGCGGGCTCGGCCACGGCGGCGGGCAGGCCGATGCGCTGTTCGTAGAAGGCACTCCATTCGCGTTCGGCCGCTCGGTGGCGTCGCACCCGCGCGTCCTCCACCGTCGGCTCGTGCCACCCGCTGGTCACCATCAGTTGCAGCACCGGCCCCTGGCGGTCCAGCTCGTCGAAGTACCCGGTGACCACGGCCTCGAGGCATTCATCGAGGCTGTGGGCCGCGCGCAGCCGCCCCTGGACGACCGAATCCATCTGCTGCCAGCAGCGTTCGAGCAGGGCCGTCAACAGCGCACCTCGATCCGGGAAGTGGCTGTACAGGACCGGCTTGCTGACCTCGGCGAGCGCGGCGACGCGCTCCATGGTGACGGCGGCGAGCCCCTCGTCGGCCACGAGGATGCCGACGACGTCGATGAAGTACTCCCGCCGCTCCGCGCGGTGGGGACGGGCTCCTGCCATGGCGGTCCCTCCTGGTCACTGACTGCGGGCATCTTCGCGCGCGCGGGGCGACAGCGCACCCGATCGTCCCGCTCGTTCGAACTGTGTATTCCCAGACACGTTTGGTGGACATACGGTCGCGGCCATGGATTCCACAGTCGAACCGACCTATGCAGCGATCGCACGGCTGGTTTTCGGTTATGCCGAACGACTCGACGCCGGCGACCTCGAGGGGATGGCGCAGCTGTTCGAGCAGGCGAGCTTCCGTAGCGCCGGTGCCGGCGGGATCTCCACCATGACCGGGAGTACCGAGATATTAGCCGGATTTGTCGGGTCGGTACGGATGGATGACGGCACTCCCGCGACCAAACACGTCACGACGAACCTGATCGTCGACGAGCACCCTGACGGCGCGAGTGCCAGCGCCCGCTCTGTGTTCACCGTGCTGCAGGCGACGCCCGCCCTGCCCTTGCAGGTAATCCTCGCCGGGACGTACACCGACGAGTTCGTGCGCGACGAGCGCGGCTGGCGATTCGCGGATCGGCTGGTACGGATCCAGCTGGTCGGTGACCTGTCCGAACACCTGGTCGTCGAGCTCGATCGGGATGCGGGCGCGAGATGACCATGAGCGTGCCGCTGTATGGGACCGGGGATGGACTTCCGAGGCCGCCCCTTCGAGAGTTAGACCGGGCGACGCGGCTCATGCCCGCTGCTCCGACAGAGGGGGTATGAATGCAATCCGGAGATCTTCTGGACCGCGCCCAGGCGCTTGCACCGGTGTTGCGCGAGCGCGCGTTCGACGCGGAGAAGGCGCGGCGGATCTCGAAGGAGACGATCGACGACCTGAAGTCGGCCGGGCTGTTCCGCGTGCTCCAGCCGGCGGCGTACGGCGGCTACGAGATGGACCCGCAGGTCTTCATGGACATCTCGATGATCATCGGATCCGGCTGCCCGTCCACGGGCTGGGTGTATGCGGTGATCGGCGTGCACAACTGGCAGCTCGGGCTGATGTCCAAGCAGGCGCAGGACGAGGTGTGGGGCGCTGACCAGGACACCTTGATCAGCTCCTCGTACACCCCGCGCGGAACCGTCGAGATCGTCGAGGGTGGCTACCTGGTCAGCGGGCGCTGGTCGTTCTCTTCGGGCTCGGACCATGCGCAGTGGGTGATCCTCGGCGGCGTGGCCACCGAGGATGACGGCACGGTGCGCAGGCTCTGCTTCCTCCTGCCCCGCTCGGACTACGAGATCGACGACGTCTGGCACGTCATCGGCCTGCGCGGCACCGGCAGCAACGACATCGTCGTCGACAAGGCCTTCGTGCCCGACCACCGGACCCACGCCTACACCTCGGGCAGCGTCACAAGTGACTCGCCGATCTACCAGCTGCCCTTCGCGTCGGTGTTCACCTTCGGCATCACCGCGCCGCTGCTCGGCGCGGCGCAGGGCGCGCTGGACGAGCACATCCAATGGACGGCCGAACGAGTGCGAATCACGCGCGGCACCCGCGTCGCCGAGGAGCCGTTCTCCCAGGCCCGCGTCGCCGAGGCGTTCGGCGAGCTCGACGGCGCGCGCCTGCAGATGCGCCGCGATCTCGACGACATGATGGCCCTCGCGCGCGACGGCAAGGAGATCCCGATCGAGGTTCGGGCTCGCGGCCGCCTCGACCAGGTGCGAGCGACGCAGCTCGCCGCGTCGGCCGTCGATCGCGTCTTCCAGAACTCGGGCGGCCGCGTGCTGCACGAGCTGAACCCCATCCAGCGTGCCTGGCGTGACATCCACGCCGGGTCGCAGCACAACAGCAATGTCCCCGAGCCGATGCTGATGGCCTTCGGGGCACTTCAGTTCGGCCTGTCGATCGCGGAATCGGGTATCTGACCATGGCAGCCGAGTTGGGCTTCGACGAGACGAGCAGGACGGCGACCTTCGCGGGGCTGGACCTGCACTACCACGACGCGGGCACCGGCGACGACGTGCTGATCCTGCTGCACGGGGCCGGCCCTGGCGTATCGGGCTGGAGCAATTTCAGCGGCAACCTCGGGCACTACGCCGAGCACTTCCGGACGATCATCGTCGACATGCCCGGCTTCGGGAGGTCGGCGCACCCGGCGGAGTACGACCGCAGTTACCTGCAGTACGCGGCCGACGCGGTCGTGTCCTTGATGGACCAGCTCGGGATCGCCACGGCGCACCTGCTCGGCAACTCCCTCGGCGGCTCGGTCGCGGCGAGGTTCGTGCTCGCCTACCCGGATCGCGCGAAGCGGCTCGTGCTGATGGGGCCGGGCTCCGCACTCTCGATCGGCTTGTTCGCCCCCCGGCCGAGCGAGGGGATCCGCAGGCTGATGGAGTTCCAATTGGCGCCGGAGAAGACCAAGGAGAAGATGGAGGCGTTCCTGCGCTCCATGGTCTTCGATCAGTCGCTGATCAACGACGAGCTGATCGAGCAGCGCTTCGGCACGGCCACCGATCCCGCGACGGCGGGCGGACTCAAGGCGATGCAGGTCGCGAACCAGAAGTTCCCGACCGAGGGTGAGCTGTGGCGAGAGGCCGGTGAGATCAAGCACGACGTGCTGATCACCTGGGGTCGCGAAGACCGTGTGCAGCCGCTCGACGGTGCCTTCGTGGGCTTCCGGTTGCTCGAGAACGCTCGGCTGCACGTGTTCCCGAAGTGCGGGCACTGGGCGATGATCGAGCAGCGCGAGGAGTTCCAGCGACTCACCACCGACTTCTTCCTGCACTACGCCTAGCAGGCCCCATCTCGCTCCGGCATCCGAAGAACTTCGTGCCGGCGGAGTTCGTCGACCTCTCAGAAAGGCATCCCGTGGAGATCCACAGTCTGGGTCTGGTCCGTCTCGGATCGACCGTCGTTGACGAATGGCGCACCTTCGCGTCGGACATCCTCGGCATGCAGGTGAGCGACGGCCCCGACAGCGGCCTGCTCCTGCGCATGGACGACCGCCCCTACCGCATCGCCATCGTGCCCAGCTCGTCCGACCGGGTTCTCGCCTCGGCCTTCGAGGTCCGCGATCGCAAGACGCTGCAGGACGCCGTCCGCGAACTCGAGGCCGCCGGCGTGGCGGTGAAGGAGGGCTCTGCCGACGAGGCCGCCGCCCGCCAGGTCGAGGCATTCGTCGAGTTCGAGGATCCCAACGGCAATCCGCTGGAGATCTTCTACAGCCAGGCGGTCGACGGGCTCGAGGCACAGCTGCCGTTCGGAGGCGGCTTCGTCACCGGCGCGCTCGGGTGCGGCCACGTCGTGCTGCCGAGCGCCGACCTCGACGCGGCCTTCGACTTCTACACCACCGTCATGGGGTTCCGGCACCGCGACTCGATGGCGATCCACCTGCCGGACGGCAACCGGCTGCGGTTGCGGTTCATCGGCTGCAATCCGCGCCATCACACCATCGCGCTCACCGCGAGCCAGTCGCCGCAGGGGCTGCGGCACATGATGATCGAGGCCGACTCGATCAAGACCTTCGGCCGCACCTACGCACGCGCCCGGGAGGCCGGCGCGCTCAAGACGGAGCTGGGCCAGCACTCGAACGACGAGGTGCTCTCGTTCTACCTGTTCTGCCCCGGCGGCTACGAGATCGAATTCGGTGTGCACGGCCGCCAGGTGGACGACGCGTCGTGGCTGACGCGCGATCTCACCCAGCTCAGCTACTGGGGGTACTGGCCGGTGGCGGCCGCGGTACCCGGGCAGCCAGGCACGAAATGACCGCTCCCGCGCATCTCAACGGAGCCATCGCGAAGCTGGTGGCCGGCGAACCGGTCTTCGCCTCCTTCTCACCCGCCGACGCGGGCAACGCGCAGGCGTTCGCGGGCGGACCCTACGACGCGGTGGTGTTCGAGATGGAGCACAACCCGTTCTCGACGCGCGAGCTGCGCGACAGCCTGCAGTACCTGCTCGACCGAGCACAGATCGTGCAGCGGGGCGACGTGTCGCCGGCGGTGACGCCGTTCGTCCGAGTGCCCGCCAACGGCTCGGAGATGAACCAGTGGCTGGCCAAGCAGGTTCTCGACGCGGGCGTCTACGGGGTCATCTTCCCGCACGTCAGCACGGTGGACGAGGCGCGCAACGCGGTGGGCGCCTGCCGCTACCCCCGACCGGAGTCGGCCGAGCGCTACGACCCGCCGGGTCTGCGCGGCGACGGTCCGTTCGGCGCCGCACGGTACTGGGGTGTGGACGTCGCCGAGTACTACCGCCGCGCCGACACCTGGCCGCTCGCGCCGGACGGTGACGTCCTCGCCGTCATCATGTGCGAAGAGGTAAAGGCGATCCGCAACCTGCCGAAGATGCTCGAGCAGGTACCCGGCATCGGCCTCGTGCTCATCGGCGAGGGCGACCTGTCACAGGACCTCGGCCATCCGCGGGAGTACGACAACCCCGAGGTCGAGGCCGCGATCGCGGAGGTCGTCGCCATCTGCGCCGACGCGGGAGTGCCGGCTGGCATCCCGCACGTGACTCCGGGCAACGTCACCAAGCGACTAGAGCAGGGCTTCCGCTGGCTCATGCCCAATCCGACACGGAGCAACCAGGCAGTCGAGATCGGCCAGAAGTGGCTCGCCGATCGTGACGCGAGGGCGGCGACATGATCATCGACGTGCACGGCCACTTCACCCAGGTGCCGCCGGAACTCGACGCGTACCGGGGCCGGCAGATCATGCAGCTGTCGCGCCCGCGCGGCCGGGGCGACGCGGGCATCTCCGACGACAATCTGCGCGAGCACCTGCAGCCGCACGTCACGCAGACTCGGGAGCGCGGCATCGACCGGATCATCTGGGGTCCGCGCGCCGCCTTCATGGGCCACGAGTTCGGACCGGAGTGGATCAGCCGGTTCTGGACCGAGATCAACAACGACCTCATCGCGCGCACCGTGGAGATGTACCCCGACCTGTTCCTGCCCGCCTTCCAGCTGCCGCAGAGCCCGGGCGTCGCACCGGCCGCCTCCATTCCGGAGATCGAGCGCTGCGCCGCGATGGGGTTCGTCAGCTGCCAGATCAACCCGGATCCGTCGGGAGGTGCGGCGCCGTTGAGCCCGTCCCTGGGTGACCGGTCGTGGTACCCCCTCTACGAGAAGCTGTGCGAGTACGACATCGTCGGGCTGATCCACGCCGCGAACACGTTGAACCCGCACCTGCACATGAACGGTGCCCACTACGTGAACACGGACGTTGCTGCCGTCGTCGAGTTCACGACCTCGAAGGTGTTCAAAGACTTTCCGGAGCTGAAGATCGTCATCCCGCATGCGGGCGGGGGCATCCCGTTCCACTGGAACCGGATGCGGGCGATCCACACCGAGTCGCGGCTCGAGCCGTTCGAGGACGCCGTGCGCAACCTCTACTTCGACCTGTCGACCTACGACCCCGAGTCGATCGAGTTGACCATCAAGAAGATGGGCGCCGACAACATCGTCTACGCGAGTGAGATGTGGGGCAGTGCCAAGGCGGTCGACCCGTTGACCGGCCGCAAGTTCGACGACAACCTGCACATGGTCACGGACATCGAGTGGCTGACCGACGACGATCGCTACAAGATCCTCGAAGGCAACGCGCGCAAGCTCTACTCGCGAGCGAAGTTCTAGGGCGACGGGCCACACCGGTGATGGTTCTTGATCAGTCGGCCGGCGCGCCGAGCGGCGAGGAAACGACGGACCCGAGCGCATTCCGTCGCACCCTCGGTCACTTCTGCACAGGCGTCGTCGTCGTGACGGCGCTGGACGAGGGGGAGCCGGTCGGGATGACCTGCCAGTCGTTCTCCTCGCTCTCGCTCGATCCGCCGCTGGTCATGTTCAGCCCGGCCCGCACGTCGACGACGTGGCCCCGGATCCGTCGCGCCGGGCAGTTCGCGGTGAACATCCTGTCCGCCGACCAGGAAGCGATCTGCCGCACCTTCGCCATCTCGGGAGGCGACAAGTTCTCCGACGTCGACTGGCGGGCCGGCGTCACGGGCGCGCCGCTGCTGGACGGATCGCTGGCCCACATCGAGTGCCGGGTCGAGTCGGTCGTGGCAGGTGGCGACCACGACATCGTGATCGGCACGCCGGTCGCGATGTCGGAGCAGGCACACCTCGATCCGTTGCTGTTCTTCCGCAGCACATTCGGCCGATTCGCCTCCTGACCAACCGCGCCGAGCACGGCGCTGACTCCGACCAAGAAGGGAACGTGGCGGAAATGACTGGCAAGCGCCGTTCGCCGGACAAGTGGGACCTCGAGACAGACGTCGTCGTGGTGGGGTCCGGCTTCGCCGGACTTGTGGCCGCCTCGATCGCGCGGGGACGCGGGGCCGAGGTGGTGGTGCTCGAGGCCGACGACGAGATCGGCGGCATCATGCGGATCTCGTCGGGCGAGTACTGGATTCCCGACAACGCGTGCATGCGCGAGGCGGGCATCGACGACCCGAAGCTGGACTGCCTCAAGCTGATGGCTCGACTCTCCTACCCCACCCAGTACGACCCCTCCTCGCCCACGCTCGGGCTGACGCCGCACGTGTACAAGCTGTTCGAGACCTACTACGACACCGCCTCTCCGGCGACCGAGGAGCTCGATCGGATCGGCGCGATGGGCTCCGTGTTCAGCGACGGTGTCACCCCGGATGCCGACTTCAACCCCCAGGGGCACATCGAGTACCACAGTGAGCTGCCGGAGAACAAGATCGAGTACGGCCGCGCGCTCATGGCGAAGACCGGTGGGATCCACGGCCCGGGGCAGGGGCAGGCCACGATCGATCTGCTCGTGGCGCACGCCGATCGGGTGGGCATCGACATCCGGCTGCGGCACAGCGTGGAGGAGGCGTACACCAACGCCGACGGCGCCGTGTGCGGCGTCCGCGCGCAGGCCCCGACCGGCAGTGTCGACGTGCGCGCCCGCAAGGGGGTGATCTTCGCGAGTGGCGGCTTCTTCCACAACGAGGAGATGCGGACCCAACTGCTCCGCAGCACCGTCTGGGGGGTCACCGCACCGCCCACGAACACCGGCGCGTTCCTCAGGATCGCGCAGGGTGTCGGCGCGATGACCGAGAACACCGACAGCCTGTGGTGGGGCCAGATGGGGATCGAGGAGGTCCTGGACAGCCACCGGTCGGACAACATGGCGTTCTGGCTGTACGGGGACAGCATGGTGCTGGTGAATCGCCACGGCGTCCGGGTGGTGAACGAGAAGGCGCATTACAACGAGCGCGGCCGGATCCACACCGTGTACGACGCCACCACGAAGCAGTACGAGAACAACGTCCTCATCCAGGTGTACGACGACGCCGTCGCCAACAACCCCGAGATGGGCGTCAAGTACCCGGTGCCCTACCCGGGCCAGCCCACTGGGCACGTGCTTTCCGGGGAGACCATCGAGGAGCTCGCCGCCGCCATCGACGAGCGGCTCGCCAAGCTGGCGACGCGCACCGGTGGAGTGCGGCTGGCGCCGGACTTCGCCGAGCACCTCGCGGCGACGATCGCGCGATTCAACACCTTCGCCGAGACCGGGCACGACCAGGACTTCGGCCGCGGCGAGGCGCCGGGGGAGCGCGGGTACAGCGTGCTGGGGCTCACCCGCGGCGTGAACCGCACGATGTACCCGTTCGCCGACGCGGGCCCGTACTACGCGGTACTGCTCGGAGCGGCCGGGTTCGACACCAACGGCGGCCCCTCGATCAACGAGAGGGCTCAGGTGATCGACTGGGACCACCAGCCGATCTCCGGCTTGTACGGCGCCGGCAACGCGATCGGCTCGCCGGCGCACGGTGCGTACTGGTCGGGTGGGGCCACGCTGGGCAACGCCCTCGTCTGGGGATATCACGCCGGCGTGAACGCGGCAGCGGAGCCGGTCAAGGAAGCCTGAGGTGACCAGCGCCGAGCGGTTCAAGGGAAAGGTCGCACTCGTCACGGGCGCGGCGCGTGGCCAGGGGGCGGCAGAGGCTCGCCGGCTCGCCTCCGAAGGGGCGGTCGTGATCGGGTGCGACCTCCACGAGACTGCCGACGTCGACTCCGGCGTGACCTATCGCAGGTTGGATGTCACGTCCCGTGCCGACTGGGATGGCGCCCGGGCGCAGATCGAGTCCGATCACGGTCGGCTCGACGTTCTCGTGAACAACGCGGGCATCGGGATGATGGAGACCGTCGCCGGCGTCACGCCTGAGGACTGGTCGTCGATCATGGCGGTGAACCTCGAGGGTGCGCTGATCGGCATGCAGGTGTGCGCGCCGCTCATGCGGGACACCGGCGGTGGCTCGATCGTCAACACCGTGTCGGCTGCCGCGTTCTACGGTTTCGCCCTGCCTGCGTACAACGCCAGCAAGTGGGCGCTGCGCGGCCTGACGAAGACCGCGGCGCTGGAATTCGTGACCTGGGGCGTGCGCGTGAACGCGGTACATCCCGGGCTCGTCATGTCACCGATGGCCGAGGGCTCCGACGAGATGACCGAGAAGATCCGGCTGGCCACGCCGATGCGTCGCGGCGCCACCCTCGACGAGATCGCGGCCATGGTCGCCTTCCTGGCCAGCGACGAGGCCTCGTTCGTGACCGGTGCCGACTTCGTCGTCGACGGGGGGCTGCTCGCCGCCGGGGCGATGGGTGAGGTGTCGTACGACTTCGGTCCGTGACCGCGCGCCCGCGCAGTCCGTCTGACAAGGGAGAAGCTGATGGTTGCCAAGATCAACAACGATGCGATCGAGGTGGGCATCGTGGTCCGCGACGCCGAGGGGATGCTCGCCTTCTACCGGGACACCCTCGGTCTGGAGTACCTCGGGGACCTGGAGTTCCCCGGCACGCACATGTGGCGGTTCCAGGCCGGTGGGTCCGTGGTGAAGCTGCTCGCGCAGGACCCGCCCGCGGCGCCGGCGGGCGACCCGACCGCGGGCTTCAGCTACCTCAGCCTGTTCGTGTCGAACATCGACGAGATCGTCGATGAGGTGGCCGCGGCGGGCGGCTCGGTCGCGATCCCGGTTACTCAGTTCCGGCCCGGTGCACGCTTCGCGATGGCCGAGGACCCGGAGGGCAACCGCCTCGAGTTCCTCGATGTCGCCGGGCTCGTCGAATGACATCGACCGAGGCGAGCGCGCGGGACGTCGACGAGCTGTTGCAACGGGTGCGGCGGCTCGAGGCCGAGCGCGACATTCAGAACCTGATGGTTCGCTACGCCGAGTCGCTCGACTACGGCGCGAACGAGGAATGGGCGGCATGTTTCGCGCCGGATGGCAGGTTCGACGTCCGAATGCGGAACGAGCCGATGTTCGCGCACCTCGGGACGACAGCGCTCGCGGAATTCGCGGCGCAACACACGCACGCGCCGAACGTGTACCACAAACATTTTCTGTCGATTCCGACAGTGCATTTTGTCGATGACGCCAGAGCCACCGCCCGTACGTATTTCACAATGTTGCACGAGCGCCCGACCGGCCCGATCGTGCTCGTTATCGGCCGATATCTGGACGACATCGTCCTGCTCGAATCGGGCTGGGTTTTCCAGGAGCGCATCGTCGATATGGAAGCCCTGCCACCACCCCAATCCTGACTCGGGATCGGTTGCTGCGCCGGCCCGGCACGCTGCCTGCCCGCACGGTCCAGTGTGGCGCATCCCGCGCCAAACCGCTACGGCTACGTAGCCGTAGCGGGCAGGTGGCGTAGCGGCGGGCGCGGCGGGC
>JAVHVL010000250.1:0-5753 GCA_032160565.1 Pseudonocardiales bacterium
GTTGGTCAACGCAACACCGCTCGAACTCGCGGAGATGGTCTGGTTCTCGACCGAATCGGCTACCGAGAACCACAACGCGTCGCACGTTCCGGACGCAGACACGACCGCGTGAACCGTGCCCACCTGCAGGTTCGAGCTGCCGGCATTGTCAGCGGTGTAGCTGACTGGGATCGAGCCACCGGGCGTCAGAACGTTGCTGTCGAAGCTGGCGTGCAGCACGAGCGTGCCGTTGGCGCTCGCGACGGTGCCGCTACCTGTGCCCGAACCCGTCGTGGTCCAGTAGGCGAATGCGGTGCCGGCACCCGCGGCGACGATGACTGCGGCCGCACCGGCCGCGAGGTACTGCTTCTTGCTGAACTTGCGCATTTCGGATTCCCCCCTTGGGATTGTTGAAGGGGGGTCACCGAAGAAAGCCTATCCCCGCTGATTTCAGCGCCCCCGCGCGGTTTAGGCAGGGCGAATCTTGCGTCACCGCGCAGCTAGCGTCAAACCCCTGGCCACCGCCCCAAACATTGGGACATAGGGGCAGATCGTGGGTTGTTCAACGCGCCCGAGGCCGCCGGATTACCGGACAATACGGACCGTTGCCGAGGAAGACAGCTCGGCACGAGAAGGCCGGGTCAGGCTAATACGTGACACGACTTCGTCATCCAAATAAGGGCATTTCGCCCCACGCCTCAGATCGCGCTGTAACGGAACCAACCCGATGAGCGACGTGCGAGATTTCGGCGCGCGGCCTCAAATTGAGCGCCTTCCACGAATTCGCGACTGACATCCGCCGAAATTTGCGCTCGGATCACTCAGCCGAGTCGGGATCCTCGCCGGCGAGCTTGTCGTCCAAATCAGCGCGCTGCTCGCGACGGGCATTCACCCGGGCCTCCAGCTGCGCGGCGAATCGCGCCCGTGGCCCGGAGAGGAGCACGTAGGACAGCGGGATCGACAGCGCCGCCGCGATCAGCACGCCGAAAACGCTGTGCAGCCCCACGAGGTAGAGCAGGCCCCACAGCGCCCCGAACAGCGCGAAGCGAAGGATCGTGTAGAGCCACATCGACCCCATCCAGCCGGCGAACGTCGGCTGCTTGGGCTGCTGGTCGGGCACGGCTAGGCCCAGATCGCCTGAGGCTCGGCGCGACGCTCGGCCGGCGCGACCGGCCCGTCGTACTCGCGCACGACCTCGTAGCGGGTGTTGCGCTCCACGGGCTGGAACCCGGCGTCGCGGATCAGGTCCAGCAGATCCTCGCGGGTCAACTTGTCGGGCGTGCCGTAGTGGTCGGCATCGTGCGTGATCTTGTACTCGACCACCGAGCCGTCCATGTCGTCGGCGCCGTAGTTCAGCGCGAGCTGCGAGGTGGACAGCCCGTGCATCACCCAGAACACCTTGACGTGATCGAAGTTGTCGAGCATCAGACGGCTGACCGCGAACGTCTTCAAGACATCCGCCGGCTGCGCCATCGGCAGGTGCGAGAGGCGGTTGTTGTCATTGTGGAAGCGCAGCGGGATGAAGACGGCGAAGCCACCGGTCTCGTCCTGCAGCTCGCGCAGCCGCAGCACGTGATCGACCCGGTGCCGGGGCTCCTCGATGTGGCCGTAGAGCATGGTCGCCGGCGTGCGCAGCCCCTTGTGGTGCGCCAGCCGGTGGATTCGCGACCAGTCCTCCCAGTGCGTCTTGTGGTCGACGATCTGCTTGCGCACGTCCCAGTCGAAGATCTCGGCGCCGCCCCCGGTGAGTGACTCCAGGCCGGCGTCGATCAGCTCGTCGAGGATCGCGTCGGCGGACAGGCCGCTGATCTCCTCGAAGAAGTGGATCTCCGTAGCCGTGAAGCACTTCAGCGCTACGTCCGGAAGCGCGGCCTTCAGCTCGCGCAGCACGCGCGGGTAGTACTTCCACGGCAGCGTCGGGTGCAGGCCGTTGACGATGTGCAGCTCGGTGAGGCCGTCCCCCGTCATGCCCTGCGCGGTCTCGACGGCCTCCTCGACGCGCATCGTGTACGCGTCCTTCTGGCCGGGCTTGCGCTGGAAGCTGCAGTAAGCGCACGACGCGGTGCAGACGTTGGTCAGGTTGAGGTGGCGGTTGACGTTGAAGTAGGTGCGGTCGCCGTTCTTCTCCGTACGCACGCCATGGGCGAGGCCGCCGAGCCAGGCGAGGTCGTCGCTGTCGTAGAGGTCCTCGCCGTCCTGCCGGGTCAGCCGCGCACGCGCCGCCACCTTCTCGGTCAGTTCGGCCTTCCGGGATTCGCTCAACGCCATGGTGTTCAGCGTACGTGCGCGGTCGGGGCGTTCGACGCGCCACCTCTCCCGCCACCTCCGGTTGATCAACAGCAGGATTCGGTCGCCAGGGCGGCCACCGCACGCTGTTGATCAACCGAAGGGGCTATCCACAGATCCGGCAGGCGGGTGTCCTCGTCGAGCGCCGTTGGCCACGCTGAGCCGGTGGTCGCCGAGAACCCGTCGCCGTGGCCGTCTGTTCGAGCCCCGGCCGAGCTGCCACGCGTGCTGTCGACCGCCACAGCGCATCGACTGGGGCTTACCCGGTCGGCCGTGCGGCACGCCATCGCACGGCGCGGCTGGCAACGCCTGGTACCTGGCGTCGTGTTGACGGCTGCCGGTCCGCCGACCCGCGCCGACTGGATCCACGTCGGCATGGAGCTCACCGGCCGGCAGGGCGCCCTCAGCGGCTGGGACGCGGTGCGCGTGATGGGTATCGGCTCACCCCGGGCACCGTCGGAGGAGGTGCTCGTGCTGGACTCCCCGGGCAGGCACCGCGTCGCGGGGCTCGTGCGCATCCGACCGACCCGACGTCGCTACCAATCCTCGCCCCTGCCGTGCGAGCACCCAGAGCTCGCCTTCGTGCCGATCGTCTCCGCGGCGCGCGCCGTTGCGGACACCGCCTTCCTCTACCGGACATTCGCCCCCGTGCGTGCGCTCACGACGTCCGCGATCCAACGCCGGCTGTGCGCGCCGGACGAGCTGGACGCCGAGCTCCGCAGCGGCCCGCGCAACCACAGTGCGCTGCTCCGGCGCGCGCTGGCGGACGTGCTGGACGGCGCGCAGTCGATCGCGGAGGCCGAGGCGATCGACCTGCTGCGCACGATCGGGGCACCGGCGTTCGAGGTGAACGTGCCGATCATCGACCAGAACGGAAAGCTGCTTGCCGTCGCCGATCTGCTCTGGCGAGCTGCGCGCCGTCCTCGAGGTGGACAGCCGGGAATTCCACTTCGGCGAGGCCGACTGGAAGGGCACCACCCGGCGGCACAACGTCCTGACGAGCCGCGGCCTGGCCCTGCAGCACTACCCGCCGTCGGAGATCCGGGGTCGTGGGGTGCTGTGGGCGCGGGATGTCGTTGCCTGGCTGCACGCCCGAGCTGCGGAGCTGGGTAGGCCGTGCCCCAGCGGGTCAGGCGTCATCCGCCCCGGGCCGGACGGACCCCTGCCGCTGGTCGTTCCCGCACACCCCGCCCGTTGATCAACAGCAGGAAGCGGTCGCCAGGGCGGCCATCCGATGCTGTTGATCGAGTCGCGCCAGGGGTTGACAGAGGTAACTTATCGTCGATAACTTAACGCCGTTCCGTCCGCTCCACCCGTTCCGCTCCGCTCCCTTCCGTCGCCGCCTTCCGCTGGAGACCGACATGCTGACCAGGATCGCCGACCTCGCCATTCGCGCCCCGAAGCGGATTCTCGTGATCGCCGGGCTGCTGCTCGTCGGCGGCGGCATCTTCGGCGCCCCGGTGGCCGGCCACCTGCTGACCGGCGGCTTCACCGACCCGGCCGCAGACTCCACGCGAGCGACCAGCGTCATCGACGCGAAGTTCCACGGCGGCCAGGCGAACCTCGTCTTCCTCGTCACCGCCGAGGGCGGCGTGAACAGCACCGCGGCCCGCACGACGGGCACCCAGATCGAGTCCGCACTCGCCAGGCGCACCGACTGGGTGACGTTCGCGCAGTCGTACTGGTCGAGCCCGCCCGGACAGGCCGATGGGCTGCGCAGCAAGGACGGCAGGTATGGGCTCGTCGTCACCCACATCAAGGGCAACGACAACGAGATCCAGGTCCGCTCCGGCGAGCTGGCCGCTCAGCTGAGCCATGGTGTGGGCGGCGCGAGTGTGCAGGCCGGCGGCGCCGCGCTGGCCTACCACCAGGTGAACGACCAGACCAAGCGCGACCTCGCCGTTGCCGAGGCGATCGCCGTGCCGCTCACCGCGATCGCCCTGATCCTGGTATTCGGCAGCCTGATCGCGGCGCTCGTCCCGCTGGCGATCGGCATCTTCTCGATCATCGAGACGCTGGCCATCCTGCGCTCGCTGTCGACGGTGACTGACGTGTCGATCTATGCGATGAACATGACGACCGCGCTCGGGCTGGCGCTGGCCATCGACTACAGCCTGTTCATGGTGAGCCGCTATCGCGAGGAGCTGGCCGCGGGGCGCGATCCGCATGACGCGATCGTGGCGACGGTGCGGACCTCAGGGCGGACGGTGCTGTTCTCCGCGGTCACCGTCGGGCTCTCGCTGTCGGCGATGATCGTATTCCCGATGTACTTCCTGCGCTCGTTCGCCTATGCCGGCCTGGCGGTCGTGGCACTGGCCGCGGTCGCGTCCATCGTCGTGCTGCCCGCCTGCCTGGCGCTGATCGGCACCCGCGTCAACGCGCTCGACCTCCGGGCGGCACTGCGTCGCGCGATGCGCCGTCCGGAGCGGCAACCCAAGACGCTCGAGCAGGGCCTCTGGTACCGCCTGGCCGGCGCAGTCATGCGCCGCCCGGCAACGCTGGGCATCACCGTGACGGCGATCTTCGTACTGCTCGGCTCGCCGTTCCTGCGCGCGCAGTTCGGCTACCCCGACGACCGGATCATCAACTCCGGCGCGAGCGCCCGAGCAGTGGGCGACGTCCTGCGCACCGACTTCAGCCAGGACGCGTCGGCCGGGCTGGTCGGAGTGGTCGACGCCGCATCGGCAACGTCCACCGAGGTCGCCGCGTACACGACGGCAGTGAGCACGATCCACGGCGTCAAGAGCGTGACCTCCCCCGCCGGCACGTTCGTCGCGGGCAAGCAGGTCGGCCCTCCGCAGCCGGCGCTGCGGTCGGTGTCGGGCCAGGGCGCCCTGTTCAACGTGGCCACCGATGTCGATCCGTTCTCGACCGCCGGCAAGACGCTGGTGCACGACCTGCGCGGGCAGCCCGCGCCGTGGAAGGTGCTGTACAGCGGCGCCGCGGCGTTCAACGTCGACGCGATGTCCGGGCTCGGCAGCAAGTTGCCACTGGCGTTCGGGCTGATCGCGCTGGCGACGTTCGTCGTGCTGTTCCTGTTCACCGGCAGTGTCGTCGTACCGATCAAGGCGCTCGTGTTGAACATGCTGTCACTGTCGGCGACGTTCGGCGCCATGGTGTGGGTGTTCCAGGAAGGGCACCTGTCCGGGCTGCTGGGGTTCACCCCGACCGGGTACCTCGTGGCCAACATGGTCATCCTGATGTTCTGCCTGGCGTTCGGGATGTCCATGGACTACGAGGTGTTCCTGCTGTCGCGCATCCGCGAGGAGTGGGTGAACTCCGATCGCACGGATGCCGCCAACCGCCGCGCCGTCTCGCTCGGCCTGGCGCGCACGGGTCGCATCGTCACCGCCGCCGCCGCACTGATGGCGATCGTGTTCGCGGCGATGGTCGGGTCGAAGGTGGCGTTCATGCAGCTGTTCGGGCTCGGGCTGACGCTCGCGGTGCTGGCCGACGCCACCCTCGTCCGTGGCATCCTGGTCCCGGCG
>JAVHVL010000260.1:0-7658 GCA_032160565.1 Pseudonocardiales bacterium
GTCGCGCAACGTCGTCAACTGTCCGGCACCGGATCTTGCAGTCGGCGAGTTTCTTCCCGTACCGCCAGCTTTGATCCAACTTCGTATAGGATCATCGGCCATGACCGTTGTGCAGCCGAACGCCGCCGGCTCCCCGTTCGGCAGTGTCGACGCACCCCGTCGATCGGTGCTCGCAGACGAGATCTACGAAATCCTCAAGTCCACGCTGATGGACAACGTCGTCGAACCAGGCGCCAGGCTGTCCATCGACGGGCTGTCCCGGGACCTCAAGGTCTCCGCCACCCCGATCCGGGAAGCCCTGGCGCGGCTGGAATCCGACGGCCTGGTGACGAAGCGGGCACATCACGGCTACACCGCCGCGCCGTTGATCGACGCCCGGACCTTCGACGAGCTGTTCCGGATGCGGCTCCTGCTCGAGCCGGCCTGCGCATCGTGGGCCGCGCAGGTCGCGACGCCGCGGCAGATCACCGGCATGGAGGATCTCATCGCGGAGATGAAGACGCCGCTGTCCGGCGACGGCTACGAAAGCTACAAGGCCTTCGCCGCCCAGGACGCGGCCTTCCACGTCGCGCTCGCCGCCGCTACTGGCGTCGGCTTGATGGTCGAGACGTTGGAGCGCCTCCGTCCCCATGCGCAGCTGTACCGGCTCTACTACACGGTCGGGATAGCCGACGACACCATGCGCGAGCACGATCGGGTGCTCGATGCGGTGACCCGGCGCGACGAGGCCGGCGCCGCACAGGCGATGAGTGCACACCTGACCGCGTCCCGGGCCCGCCTCGCCGGTGCGCTCGGCCAGCCCGAAACGAACTGACCGACGCCTCCAGCGACGCTTGCCGGTTACGGCCCTCCTCGCTACCGCGCGAGCCGACCGAGGAGCGCCGCGGCGGTACAGATGCCGGCGACGACGGATCCGACGAGGACGGCGAAGTCCAGCCACAGGTTGGTCGGCAGCCCGAGCAGCAGCGCGCGCAGCGCACTGACCTCGTAGCTCAACGGGTTGGCGTAGCTGATCGCGCGCAGCCAGCCGGGCATGATGCTCACCGGGTACAGCGCGTTGGACGCGAAGAACAGCGGCATCGTCACGGCCTGGCCGATGCCCATGAGCCGGTCCCGCTTGAGGACCAGGCCGGCGATCGTGACCGACAGGCAAGAGAAGAACGCGGCGCCGAGGACGACGACCCCGAGGACAGCCAGCAGGCGCACCGGGTTCCAGGTGAACCCGACGCCCAGCAGGGCGGCGACGACGATCACCACGACCGCCTGCGCGATCGCCCGGACACCTGCGGCGAACGCCTTCCCGGCGACGAGCGCCACCCGGGGCGTCGGCGTGACGAGCAGCTTGGTGAGCACGCCGGCGTCTCGCTCCCAGATGATCTGGATGCCGTAGAAGATGGCGACGAACAGCGCGGACTGGGCGATGACGCCCGGCGCAAGGTAGTCGAGGTAGGGGACGTGGCCGGTCGGGATCGCATGGATCCGGCTGAAGGTCTTGCCGAACACGACCAGCCACAGGATCGGCTGGATCGCCCGGGTGACAAGCTCACTGCGGTCGTGGCGCAGCCGTTGCAGTTCGACCAGGCAGAACGTCGCGATGCGGGAGGCCAGTCGGACGACTCCTCGCGACGGCGCGGTGTCAGCCCATGCGGCGGGCGGTGCGGCGGGTGGCGCGGACATCGCGCAGCCCTCCCTTCATGTCGGTGAGGCTGTCGCCGGTGTAGTGGCGGAACACGTCCTCGAGGCTGGATCCGGCACCCAGGCCGTCCTTCAGCTCCTGGGGCGTGCCCGCGGCGCGGACGGTGCCGTGGTGCATCAGGGCGATCCGCCCGCAGAGCTCGTCGGCCTCCTCCATGTAGTGCGTGGTGAGCAGGACGGTCATGCCGTACTGCTGCTGCATGTCCCGCACGCGAGCCCAGACGCTGTCCCGCGCGCGGGGGTCGAGCCCGACGGTGGGTTCGTCCAGGACCAGCAGCGCAGGCCGGTTCACCAACGCCTGGGCCAGCTCGAGGCGCCGGACCATGCCACCGGAGTACGTGGCCGCGACGCGGTCCGCGACATCGGCCAGGTCGACCATCTGGAGGACCTCCTCGACCCGTGCGCGTCGCTCGCGGCGGGGGACGTCGAACAGCCGGGCGAACCAGGCGACGTTCTCGCGGCCGGTCAGTGCGCCTTCGATGGACAGCTGCTGAGGCACGTACCCGAGCAGCCGCCGGACCGCCATCGCCTGCCGCCGCACGTCGAAGCCGAACAGGTGGATCTCGCCGTCCTGCAGCGGAAGCAGCGTGTTCAGCAGGCGAATGATCGTGGTCTTGCCCGCGCCGTTCGGGCCGAGCAGTCCGAAGCACTCCCCCGCCCCGACGCGCAGGTCGACGTCGCGCACAGCGTGGTGTTCGCCGAAGCGGTAACTAACCCCGCTCACCGTGATGGCGTCAGGCATGCTGCTCCGCCCCGCGGCCGTCCGGCAGGTCCGCCGACAGCCGGGTCATGATCCCGGCGGCCCGGCGCAGCGCCGCCCGGTCGTCGCGTGACAGCCCGGCGAGCGCCTCGGCGAGCAATGCGGCCCGCTGGTCGCGCCACCGCTCGACGCGCCGTTGGGCGGCGGCGGTGAGCGCAAGTCGCGCCACCCGGCGGTCGTCCGGGTCCGGTGTCCGTTGCAGGACGCCCGCTGTGACGAGCTGACCCACCAGGGTGGACACGGTGTTCGCCGCCAGGCCGAGCTCGGCGGCCGCCTCGGCGACCGACGTCTCGGGGCGCCGGCGCAGGAGGCGGATGAGCTCGATCTGGGCACCCGAGACGGTGGCCACCGGCCAGGGGCGGCCGGCCTGGCGGCGCGTCTGGCGGCGCAGTTGGCCGATGGCCGCGAACAGCTCCTCGGCGAGGGCGAGCTCCGGATCGGACCCGGTACGTGCAGGCATGCCGTCCACATTAGCTCTGTCCCAGAGGTATATGCCAGCGGTCGCCCTCGTCGGCGCACCCTGTGCCGATCATCAGCCGCTTCGGAGGTTGCCGTCAGGTTGCCGACTCAGGATGAGATCCACCGCCCGTCACCGTGGAGAGTCTGCGTGGTCTCATGCCGTCGTCGTTCGCTCTATCCCCTGTGCGTCGCGCGCCGGCTCGCGCCAGCCACCGCCGTGGTCCTCGCACTGTTCAGCGTCCTCACCCTGCGTGCGCCGGCGGCTTCGGCAACCGCGCCGACGTCTCTCGCCTCGGCCGCCACCGCCGCGGCGGCAGCGCTGGCGACCTCGCAGGGATACCGCAGCGGGATCGGCGTGCTCGATCTGCAGACCGGCCAGTACACCGGCGCGGGTGCGGATACCGAGTGGTTCGCTAGCGAGTCGGTGGTCAAGGTCATGATCGCCGCCAGGCTGCTGGCCACCGGTCAGATGACCGGGGCGACGGAGACGACCGCCTATCAGATGATCACCGAGTCGGACGACGACGACGCCGACGCCCTCTACGGCCTGGTCGGCGGCGCCGACGTGCTGCCATGGGCCGAGTCGTACTTCCACATCCCCGATCTCGGCGCCCCACCAGCCGACCCGGCGTGGTGGGGAAGCACCGAGATCACGGCGAAGGGCATGGTCTCCCTCTACGCGGCGATCGCGAAGGACCCCGGGATCGGGCCGTGGTTGATGAACGCGATGGCGCACACCACGCATTACGCGGCGGACGGCACCGACCAGTTCTTCGGCATCCCGTCGGCCACCACCGGTGCCGCGGTCAAGCAAGGCTGGGGCGACAACGGGCTCGACGCGCCGAACGCCGTCTTCGACAGCACGGGCTACGTCGACGGCGACCGCTACGCCGTGGCGATCCTGACCGACGGCGCCCCGTCGACGTACGGGGCGGCGATCAGCGCCTTGGTCACCGGCGAGGCACAGGCACTCATGCCGAACGGGACGATCGACGATCCCGCGGCGCATGATCCGAGCGTCTCGGCGATACGCGCGCAGGCGTCCGGCAGCACCGTGCACATCACGGGCACCGCGGCCGACCCTGACGCTTCCACGACCCGCGTCGAGATCTTCGAGGACGCCACCGAGGTCGCATCCGGCTCGACGCGAGCCACCGACCACCGCTTCGACGTGTCCTTCGAGGCACCCGACGGCCGCCACACCTACACCGTGCGCGCAGCCAACGCCGGCGAGGGGGCGCAGGACGCGTCGGTGGCCGTGGCCGCGATCGTGGTCGCGGGGGACCCGATCGGGCCCGTGAGCTCGGTCGTCGGCGGCACAGGCAAGGACACCGTCCTCGGCACCATGGCGGGCAGCCGGCCAGGCACCGTCACCGAGAGCGCCGCCCAGCGTCGCGATCACGGCATCACGATCATGCTGTCGACGGGCCTCGCACTGCCGGTGTCCGCCCTGCTCCTGCTTCTTCGCCGGCGGCGTGCCCACCGCCCACGGCATCGCGATCTTCCTGCGCTATCGCCACCCATGCCCCGTAAGACGCAGGAAGATCCAAGTCCGGCATTGTGATCTTCCTGCGCTGACACCACCCATGCCCCGCGAGACGCAGGAAGATCCATGAGCTACTCAGCCCACCCGATCACGCACGACCTGACCGTCGGAGACCTGAATCACTCGGTCGGCGTGCGTGATCACGTCGCCAGCGTTGCGCCCATGGATTGCCGCCACGATCGTCGTTCCCGGTAGCGCCCCCCGGAGATTGGCCAGTACCTGCACGGCGATCGCATCGTCCAGCCCCTCCGTCGGCTCGTCGAGCAACATCAGCCGTGGACGGCGAAGGTAGGCCTGGGCCAGCGCCAGCCGGCGGCGCTGCCCTCCGGACAGGAAGCTGCCCCCTGGCCCGACCTGGGTCGAACACTCGACGAACCCCGATAGGACGGCGACGCGCAGGGCGTCGTCGAGTTCGGCTCCGGTCGCCTCCGGTCGGGCCAGGCGCAGGTTGTCCCCGACGGTGCCGCTGAGGACGCCGCTGTCCGCCTCGACCAGGGTGAGGTAGCCGCTGCGCTCCCCATAGCTCAGGGTGTGCGGATCGACTCCGCCGACGCGGACTTCGCCGGTCATGGCTGGCTGCTCGCCCGCCAGCACGGACAGCAGCGTCGTCTTTCCGGCACCCGAGGGGCCGGAGAGGACGACGAAGCTACCCGCGGCGACGTCCAGGCGGGGCAGCTCGAGCACCGGGGCCGCCCCGTATCCCGCCGACAGCCGGCGGACGACGATGTCGGCCGCGCCCGGCGAACCGCCTGGCCAGGGCGTCGGGTCACCCCCACCCGTCGACTCGACGTCACGCCCGGCGACTCCGGCGATTCCGGCCACGCCGGTCACCTCGCGCAACCGGTGCCAGGCCGATCGTGCCCGGCCGGCCTCCTGGCCGATCGAGCCGATCGTCTTCGCGGCATCGAACAGCGCCAGAGCGAGCAGCGCGGCGAAGGCGAGCACCGCCGAATCGAGTGGCCGCTGGCCACCCGTTCCGGTGGCCAGGATGGCGGCAACGGCGAGCCCGGCGGCGACCGCGATCACGGCCTGCCCGTTGCCGGTCCGGACCGACAGCCGCCGAGCGGGAACGTCCAGCGCCGCGAAACGGTCGCGGAGCTCGTCGTAGGCGAGCTCGCGCGCACCGTAACCGGCCAGCTCGGCCCGCCCTTCCATCGCTTCGATGAGGCGTGCCCGCGCCGCGGATCGGTCCAGCGCGAGCTGGGCACCGAGGCGACGACTGCCGCGGTCCATCGTCAGGCTGGTGAGCAGTGCGAGGATCAGCAGGCCGCCGGCCGCCGCGCCGAAGACGGGGCGCACGATCGTCAATACCGTCAGGCTTCCGGCGCCGACAACGGTGCACACGACGGCCGGGACTGCGACGGCGAGAACGTACCGGTCGAGGGTGTCGACGTCGGCCTGCACCCGGTCGAGCAGATCACCGCTGCGCAGCGATCGCAGCTTGGCCACCGGCAGCCGCGTCGCCGAGGCGAACAGGCGCGTCCGCACCCGGGCCAGCAGCTCCAGCGTCGACCGATGCGTCGACAGTCGCTCGCCGTAGCGGGCCGCCGTGCGGACGACGGCCAGCGCCTCGACGCCCGCGCTGGGATACAGCCAGGAGAACCGCGACGTGGTGGACAGGCCGGTCTGGGCGGACCTGACGATGAACCAGCCGGCCAGCCCCATCAGAGCCGCTGACGCGACCGCCGCGGTCACCGCGAGCAACAGGCCGATCACCAGCCGCGGGCCGGCCCGCTTCGCGCCGAGTTGGGATGCGAGCTCAACCACGGACGCGTCCGTCCTCGATGGTGATCACGTAGTCCGAGAGATCGAGAACCGCGTCGGAGTGGCTGGCCACCAGCGCCGTCCGCCCGTGCAGCAACTCCCGCAGCGGCTCGATCAGGTCGTGCTCGGTGTCCCGGTCCAGATGGGCGGTCGGCTCGTCCACGATCAGGAACGTCGCGTCGCTGAGGAACGCCCGCGCGATCGAGATCCGCTGCGCCTCTCCCGCGGAGACCCCCCAGCCGCGCTCACCGAGCACGGTCTCCAGCCCGTCGGGCAGACCGCGGACCACGCGCGTCAGCTGAGCCCGCGCGATCGCCTCCCACATCCGGGCCGCGGAAAGGCCCGGCTGGCCGAGGGCGAGATTGTCGGCAAGTGTGCCGGGGAACAGGTAGGGCCGCTGCGCGATCAGCAGGGCCCGCCCCGCGTGACCGGGTGTTCGCCGGTCGAGCCGCACGGTGCCGTCAGTGGGGGTCAGCCAGCCCCCGGCGACCCGGAGCAGGGTGGATTTGCCGCTCCCCGAAGCGCCGGCCACGCCGAAGGCGACCCCCGGCGGCAGGCTCAACGTGACGTCGCTCAGCGCCGGTGACGAGCGAGTCGGATAGCGAACGCGCACGTCGCGCAACTCGACCCGGGGCGGTGTCCCGGTCCAGGTCGAATAACCGGCGCGAGGAGTGGCGTGGCGAGTCTCGGTCAGCGACCCGAGCACCTCGGCGGCGGCAATCGCCTCCTGGCCCTGGTGATACGCCGCGGCGAAGCGGCGCAGGGGCAAGAAGAATTCGGGCGCCAGCAGCAGGGCGAATACCGCGGAGCGCGGCGATATATCGGCCGGCAGCGGGGCGGCGTGGACGTAGCCGAGCAGCGTGGCACCGGTGTACATCGCGACCACTCCGATGCCGAACGTCGAGACCCATTCCAGTGCGGTCGAGGCGAGGAACGCGATGCGCAGCACGGCCACCGTCCGGCGGGCCAGTTCGTGCGCGGCCCGCTCCACCACGCGGCGTTGATGCTCGATGGCTCCGAGCGCGCGCAACGTGGACGCGGCCTGGAGGCGCTCCAGCACCTGGCTCGACAGCTCGCCGATCTGCGTCATCTGCCGGCGGCTGACCTCAGTCGCCCCGATGCCGGTGACCGCCATGTTGATCGGAACGATCGGCAGCGAGAGGAGCAGGAGCAACCCGACCACCCAGCTCGCCGGGAAGACCGCGACCGAGATCACGACGGGGACGGTCACGGTGGCGATCGCTGCCCGGGCATATCCGCGGAAGTAAGCGCCGATCCGCGGCAGCTGGTCCATCACCGCCGTCGCGGCAACGGCGGGAGTTACGCACTCGTCGTCCCCGTCGCCGAGCAGCAGTGACTCGAGAAGTTCGGCCCGTACGGCGGTCTCGACGCGTACGGCTCCGGCTTCGGCCAGTCGAGCGGCGGCCAGGGCGG
>JAVHVL010000307.1:0-8112 GCA_032160565.1 Pseudonocardiales bacterium
CCGGCCGATCCGCCGATCTCCTACGACTACGACGTGTCGACGGGTGGGGTGCTGCCGCCGCGGCCCGGCTGGCGACCGGGATCGCCGCGGCTGCTGCTGGACAGCGTGCGCCATCCGCGTCGCACCTCGCCCCTGGTGGCACTGTCCGGGCTGCTGCCCACCGGCCGCGGCACGCTGGCGCCGGTCCGGCAGCTGATGGCGACCGTGGCAGCGGGCGCCGGCTTCGCGGACAGCTGGCCCAGCCGGCCGCGGCCGTGGATCGTGACCGCCGACTACCGCAGTGGCCGGCGGGTCGTGTTCGGCAAGGACAGCCTGGCGTCCGCGCCGGACACCGTGCCGAGAATCATCCGGCGCGCCAGCCTGGCGGACGCGGTGACCGCCTCATGCTCGATCCCGGCGTGGTACCCGCCCACGGTGATCGACGGCGTGCCGTACATCGACGGCGGCACGCTGTCGAATGCGTCGACGGACCTGCTGCTGGGCACCGAGGTGGAGGAGGTCTTCGTCCTCGCCCCGATGGCCTCGGTGGAGGTGGATCGTCCGCGGACCGCGGTCGAGCGCATCGAGCGGGCCGTGCGCAGGTCCATCACCAAGGGGATCCTTGGGGATGCGGCGGCATTGCGAGCGGACGGCGTGCGGGTCTCCGTCGTCACGCCCGGACCCGCCGACCTGGCGGTGATGGGGCTGAACCTGATGAACCCGGCGCGCCGCACGGAGGTGCTGGAGACCGCGCAGGAGACCGCAGCGGCGCAGCTGTCGCGGCAGCTGTCCGCCGGCGCCGGCTGGGTGCGGCGGGGGCGCGCGGTGCGGGACGGCTCCGGGGACGCGCCGGCGTGAGGATCTACGTACCGGCCACCACCACGCAGCTGCGCGAGCTCCTCGACACCGGCGTACTGGGGTCGGCGCCCGTCACCGCCTTCGCCGTCACCCCGGAACTGCGGGAGTGGTACGTGGACGACGAGATCGAGGAGTTGGAGTACGCCGCGATGCTGGAGGCGGCGCGGGCGTCGCTTCGGCTGCTGGACGCCGATCCCGGTGCCGCGCGGCGGCGCGTGGTCGTCGCTGCCGAGGTTCCTGACCCGCTCGTCACGGTGCGCGACGACCTCGACCGCGGCGTCGTCCGGGTGGCGGAGCCGGTCGCGATGACCCACGTGGCCTCGGTGCACATGGACGACGACGATGCCGAGCCCGCCGTGGCCGCCGCGGCCGAGGCGATCCTCCCGGCCGACCTGGGCGACGGCTCGGCCCAGCAGGCCGTCGACGACGCCGAGGGTTTCGAACTGTCCTGGTACGCGACCCAGGAGATCGGGGCCCTGCTCGAGCTGCTCTGACCGGATCCGTCGACCGGCACCGGCCGGCGCGGAAGTGGCACGATCGGGGCATGGACGCAATCACCTCCCCGCCGTCTCCGGTCAACGAGCCGATCCACACGTACGCGCCGGGCAGCGCCGAGCGGGCGAGCCTGGAGCGCAGGCTGGCGGAGCTGGCCGCGGCTCCGGCAGAGCTGACTATGACGATCGGTGGCGTGCAGCGGATGGGCGGCGGCGCTCGGTTCACGGTTGCGGCGCCGCACCGGCACGAGCTTGTACTCGGCGAGAGCGCGCAGGGCACCGCCGCCGACGTGGAGGCGGCCGTCGGATCGGCGCTCGCGGCGGCGCCGGCCTGGCGTGAGCTGCCGTTCGACGAGCGAGCCGCCGTCTTCCTGCGCGCGGCGGACCTGCTCTCGACGACGTGGCGCGACACCCTCAACGCGGCGACGATGCTCGGGCAGTCGAAGACGGTGCAGCAGGCGGAGATCGACGCGGCTTGCGAGCTGGCCGACTTCCTCCGCTTCAACGTGCACTTCGCCCGACAGATCCTCGAGGAGCAGCCGATCAGCTCGCCGCTGGTGTGGAACCGCTCGGACTACCGGCCACTCGAGGGGTTCGTGCTGGCGATCACGCCGTTCAACTTCACTGCGATCGCCGGCAACCTGCCGTCCGCGCCGGCCCTGCTCGGCAACGTCGTGGTGTGGAAGCCGTCGCCGACGCAGCAGCTGGCCGCGCACCACACGATGCGGCTGTTCGAGGCCGCCGGGCTGCCGCCGGGCGTGATCAACATGGTGACCGGCGACGGTCAGGCGGTGAGCGAGGTGGCGCTGGCGCATCCGATGCTGGCCGGCATCCACTTCACCGGCTCGACGCCGACCTTCCAGCACCTCTGGCAGACCGTCGGCAATTCGATCTCGTCCTACGCCTCCTATCCGCGGCTGGTGGGGGAGACCGGCGGCAAGGACTTCGTCGTCGCGCACCCGTCCGCCGAGCCTGCGCCGCTGCTGACCGCGCTGGTGCGGGGCGCGTTCGAGTACCAGGGGCAGAAGTGCTCGGCGGCGTCGCGGGCCTACCTGCCCCGTTCGCTGTGGAACGCCGGGCTGCGCGACGAGCTGGCGGCGGTCACGGAGTCGTTGAGCTACGGCGACGTCGCGGACTTCACCAACTTCGGCGGCGCGGTGATCGATCGCCGTGCCTTCGAGCGCCTCAGCGCGGTGCAGCACCGGCTGGCGGGGGAGCCGTCGGCGCAGGTGATCGCCGGCGGCAAGAGTGACGACGGCGTCGGCTACTTCGTGCGACCCACCGTGGTGGAGGTTGCCGACCCCACGCACGAGGTGTTCCGCACCGAGTACTTCGGGCCGTTGCTGGCGGTGCACGTGTACGACGACGCCGACTGGCGCGCGACGCTGACCCAGCTGGAGTCGGTGTCGCCGTACGCGCTCACCGGCGCGGTTTTCGCGCAGGATCGCGCCGCCATCCTGGAGGCGTCGAAGATGCTGCGGTTCGCGGCCGGCAACTTCTACGTCAACGACAAGCCGACTGGCGCCGTTGTCGGTCAGCAACCCTTCGGCGGCGCCCGCGCCTCGGGCACCAACGACAAGGCAGGCTCGGTCTGGAACCTGCTTCGGTGGGTCTCGCCGAGGTCGATCAAGGAGACGTTCGTGGCGCCGACCGATCATCGCTACCCGCACATGGGCTGAGCGGGCGGCGCGGGGGCAGCGATGTCGGCATCGGGCACCGCGATCTGGATCGGCAGCAGTCCCGCCGCGAACTCGCTGCCCCACGCCGGATCGCCCAGTAGCAGCCCGCGCCCGGCCACGGTGTGGCGTCGGTGCCGCGGCAGGCGGGCTCCGACGAGCTCGCCGTCGGCCGGCCCCGGTTGTAGCAGCACTGTGCATCTGCTTCGCCGTACCTCCGCGGCGACACCCCGGTAGGTGAGGGGTAGCTCGTCGCTGCGCCCGGCCACCACCACCGCGACGCCCTCGCGTGCGTCTCGGGCCAGCGTGGCGAGCCAGTCGCCGGCGGCGGTGTCCAGGAAGGACTCGCTGTCGTCGACCAGTACCAGAGTCCGTTCAGCGTCGGGTCGGTGCTGTGCGGTGTCGTCCGGCGCGATAACGACGGCGCCGCGGCGGCTTGCCTCCGTCGCGAGCGGTGACCGCCCCGGCGCCGCAACCACTACCGCCACGTCCGCGGCCAGGGCCTCGACCAGCAATGTGCACAGCGTGGTGCTGCGCCCCGAGCGGGCCGGCCCCGCGACCAGCAGCCGCCGCGTGCCACGGAACACGTCGGCGGTTAGGGGTCCGGCGGCGTCGCCCCCCACCCCGAGGCGGAAGCGGCCGGGGGCAGCCGGAACCGACTGCAGCGATACGCGAGGCGGCAACGGCCGGACCCGGATCGGCTCTGGCGCACCCGGGTGGCGAGGCCCCCACCGAGCCGCGAGGTCCGCCACCGCGGCGGAGCGGTCCGCCTTCGAGCCGGCGAAGGCTACCTGTATCTCCGCGGTGTCGGCGGCGCGGATCGCGCGCCCCGGCGGCATGAGCTCAGGCACCGACCGCGGCGGGATCCCAGCGAGCGAGTAGTCTGCCCGGTCGGCGAGGCGCAGCACGTACTTCGTGGCGACGGCGCCGCCCAGACGGGGCGCGAGCGCCGCGCGGTCACCGGTGATGACAACGGTGACACCGGCGGAGGCAGCGCCGCGCAAGACGCCGAGCAGCGTTTCGACGCTGCGGCCGCCGTCGAACTCCTCCGCGGCGCCGCAGAACGCCTCCCACCCGTCGAGGAGGACCAGCAGGCGGGGTGGCGCCGGGCGATCTCCGTCGCCGTCCAGGCGAGTGCGGCGGGCGCCGACCTCGTCGTCCAGGCGGCGCAGCAGGGCCGCGACGACGTCGAAGTCCTCGCCACGTGTGATCGTGCCCAGGTGCGGCAACGGGTCGAGCGCATCCAGACCGCCGCCCGCGCAGTCGATCACGTGGACCTGCAGGCGGTCCGGCCCGAGTGCAGCGACGGCCTGCAGCGCGATCGTGAGCAGCGCCGACGTGCGGCCGGACCGCGAGGTGCCGGCGAACAGGACGCAGCCAGCGGCGTCGAGGTCCAGCTCAGCCGGCGGCTGGGTCTGCCGGGTGGGTCGATCGGTGAGCCCGAGGTGCACGGTCGTCTCGCGTGGCGGAGGCGGGAGCGCGTCGCTGCTCAGTTTCGCCGGCAGCGGTGGCAGCCACGGGCGCCGCGCGGCGCTCAGCCCCTCCGCTGCGGCGGCCTCGACCGCGGCGTCGACCAAGAGCTGTAGGTCGGTCCGATCGCCGGGCGCCGCGCATTGCGGCTGCAGCGGGCGTCGCCACGCATCGAGGGGCACCACGGCGGGCGCGCGTTCGGCGCCCACCTGTGGTCCGGTGCCGCCGACCCGCGCGGTCTGCAATCGGGTGAGCGAGCTGCCCCTGGCGATGACCGCGCGGCCGGGGCTGCCGCGATCGATCCGGGCGGCCGCGTCGGTGCCGATCACGTCCACCGACTCGGCCGGGTCGACCACGCGCAGCGCGATGCGCAGCGTTGCGTTGGCGCGAATCTCGGGTGAGACCACGCCTCCCGGCCGCTGCGTGGCAAGCACGAGGTGCACGCCGAGCGAGCGGCCGCGCTGGGCGATACCCACCAGCCCGGTGACGAAGTGCGGCAGCTCCTCGGCGAGCGCGGCGAACTCGTCCACGACGAGCACCAGGCGCGCCAGCGGTTCACTGCACGCCGCGGAGGTGTGGTAGTCGTCGATGTCCTTCGCGCCCGCGGCCGAAAGCAGCTCCTCCCGTCGGCGCAGCTCTCGCTCGAGCGACTGGAGCGCCCGCGCAGTCAGGTGGGCGTCGAGGTCGGTGACCACACCCGCCACGTGCGGCAGCCGGGCGCAGTCGGCGAACGCCGCACCGCCCTTGTAGTCGAGGAGCACGAACGAGACGTCTGCCGGGGAATGTGTGGCGGCGAGGCCGGCGACGAGCGTCTGCAGCAGTTCGGACTTGCCGGATCCGGTCGTGCCGGCGACCAGCGCGTGCGGACCGTCGCGTGCAAGATCGACCCGGACCGCTCCGGCGCTGTCGAGCCCGAGCACAGTCGACAGGCCGGGCTCGGTGCGCGACCACGCCCGGCGCAGAGTCTCCGCGTCGGGGTGGTAGCCGAGGAGCTCGACCAACCGGCAGACCGCCGGCGGCTCGGCGCTGCCTTCGGCGCCCGCATCGACGAGCGGGCTGAGTGCCCGGGCGACGCTGTCGGCCCAGGACAGGTCGACCCGGTCGGCGACCGGCTCAGCCTCCTGCGGGCGCCCCACGACCTGGCCGGCGCCGCGGACCCGTAGCCGGGTACCGATCTCGCCGCTGGCCTCGACCGTCGTAACGCAACCGCTCGGCAGCCGCTCCGGCCGCCGCTCGAGGCAGATCGCCGTGACCCCCAGGGCGGCGCCGTAGGTCAGGACACTCGCCAGGCCCGGCAGCTCGTCGACCTCCTCGACGCCGTCCACGAGGGCCACCAGCCATGGCCCGCGCCATGGGCCGCGATCACCGCGCCGCCCAGCTGCCCGCTCGTCGATCATCGCCCTCAGCTGGGCCGCCAGCCGACTACGCTCCTCGCCGGTGACGGCCACTCGACCGCCCAGGTGCGGCAGCCAGCGCAGCCAGCTCCACTCGTCGGCCACGTGGTCGCCCAGCAGCGCAGCCAGCCCGACGTCGGCGGGCCGGTGCAGCACCGAGAGCTGCCCCAGCAGCCACCGTCCTATGGCGGGCGCGATGGCTCGTGGCGCGGCGACACCGAGCGGGCCGGTGCGCAGGTCGACGCACAGCGGCACGCTCGGCAGTAGCCCCGCCGGCGCGGTGGCCGCCCCGCGACGTGCCTGCACCGCGGACGGCAGATCGGCGAGGCCGAGGCGCAGCAGCAGGGTGTCGACGTCACCGCGGCGCCGCTCCCACAGCTCGGCGCGTCGGGCGGTGGCGACGCGGTGCAGCCTGGCGGGGTCCGGCGCCGCCCGCCGCCGCTGCTCCGTCTCGGCGTGCATCGCGGCGCTCAGCTCGACCCGCGCTGCCGTGGCGCGGCGCGCGAAGGTGGCAGCCTCGAGGCGGCGGCTGCGGCGCCAGTGCAGCCGATCACCCAACGCGGTGGCCAGGATGACGACGGGGGACAGCAGCAGGAAGACGAGGAACTGCATGCTGTGCAGGACGATCGCGAGTACCACTCCCGCGACCGCAGGCAGCAGTGCGGCGATCCACTGCACCCGCTGCGCCGCCCGATGTTCCGCGCGGAGTGGCACGTCGATGACCCGGTCGGGGGGCGCCGGCTGCCAGCGCGGCGGCCGGCTCACCAACTGCGTGCCGTCCGGTCCGCGGCGGACGGTCGCGGCAGTATCCGGGCCGGCGCCCAGCCCGAGGAACGTGTCACCGATCCGCAACAGCGCACCGGTGCCCAGGAGTACGCCGCCGTCGGGCAGCGCGCATCCGTCGACCGTGGTGCCGTTCGTCGAGCCGAGATCGTGCACTCGGATGCCGCCGCTGGTGACCGTGAGCGACGCGTGGCGACGGGACGCGTCCGGGTCGCGCAGGACCAGATCACAGTCGGGTGCCCGACCGATCGTGAGGATGCCACGGGACAGCGCGAACACGCGCCCCGCGTCGGGGCCGCCCACGACGGCCAGCTCGACGGTGCCGGCGTCCGGGCCGGCGTCGGCCGGGGCGCCGACCCCCACGATGGCTCCGGACGTCAGCCCCGCGGGTCCGACCGGCGTTGCCGCGTCCAGCCGCGCGCTGCCGACCCACCACGACGTGCTGGGAGCGGCGCCACTCAGCTCGCGGAGGCGTGGCTCGATGTCGCCGAAGCAGGCCCCCTCGGCCGCCACGAGCGCGACGTCGCGGTCCGGCCACTGCGGGCCGCGGAGGGTGATGTCGATGCGCATGTCGGCGAGTGTGGTCAGAGCCACCGACGCGGATCGACCGCGCCGCCCAGCCTGTGGACAACCGCCGCGGCCGGTGAGCGGTTATCCACAGCCCAGCCGGATCGAGGCTGTCAACGCCACACCGTGCGTAGCGTTCCGCGGCGTCGGCGGCCGGCCAGGCTGCCCTTCGAGAGGACGGATCATGCCGGGTCTGAAGGTCACCCCTGATCAGCTGTCGACGCTCGGCGGCGCCGTCGCGCGCGTGTCGGCCGACGTCCGCGGAAGCCATCACGGCCTCAAGGGGCAGCTCGCCCCGCTGTTCGGCGCCGACTGGTCGGGCGCCGCCGCGGCACAGTTCACCGCGCTGTACGAGCAGTTCGACCAGCACGCCAAGGGCATGTCCGACGCCCTCGACGGAATTGGCCAGCTGCTCGGGCGCGCCGGCGCCGCCTACGCCGACGTCGAGCAGCAGATCGCGGCATCGTTCCGTTGACGGCTCCGTCGGCAGCCGAGCTCGACCGGATAGCGTTGCTGCACTGTGAGCCACCCCGATATCGCCGCGGAGGTCGAGCTGGCGCTGCGCGAGCACTTCGGGCAGGTGCCCACCCGCGCGTCGGTGTCGTTCCTGGGCGTCGAGCCCATCGAGGTGCTGCGGTTCGAACCGATCCCGGACGAGGTCGCGTACCTGTCGCTGGGCATGTGCCGCCATCCGATGACGGCGGCTGCCGAGACCGTGCGGTCGGTCGAGGGGCCGCGCGCGGAGCTGATGCTGCACGTGCGCGACCCGGACGCCCGCTTCGCCGGCGCCTGGCGCCAACTCGCAGTGCTCGCCGCCGCCCCGGCCGTCGAGGGGGTCGTGTACCGGCCGCGCATGACCGTCGACCTCGGGCAGCCGATCGCCGCAGGTTC
>JAVHVL010000333.1:0-3977 GCA_032160565.1 Pseudonocardiales bacterium
CGTATTCAGCCGCGGCCTGCTCTCCGGCCGCGGAGCGGGGGCGCCCCAGCCACGGGCGGGCCGGCCGAAGCGCGGCAGCCGTACCGGCCCCTTCTACAGCTACCGGACCGTCGACCGGCTCCCCGGCGGCGCTCTCTGCGCCCTGCTCCGGGGCTGCCTCGGCACCGTCGCCCGAGGTCGCGAATCCCGGCTGCAGCAGCCACGGCCGGATCGGTTCGAGATTGCGGGAGCCGCGCGTCTCGCCGTCCGCCTCGGGGGGAGCGGGCGCGCCGGGCGCCGACCCGGTCGCCGGGCGCTCGCGGGCAAGCAGCCAGGGGCGGATCGGCTCCATCACCCGGCGATCCTGGGGCTCATCGGCTCCGCCACCGCCGGGCTCGGCCTCCGCGTCGAGGTCGCCCTGAGCGCTTTCGGCGGTCGCGGCGTCGAACTCGAACTCCTCCGCGCCACCTGGGGCCGAGCCGTCGGATTCGTCGCGGCCCGATGGGGCGGATTCGGCGCGACGTGCGGCGATCTGCGCCGCGATTCGCGCGCGCAGCTCCTCCTCGTCGCCCACCGGGGTACGGTAGCTCGCCCCGCAACGTGGGCGCCGTAGCATCGCCGTAGTGACGAACCCGCCCCCCGGCCGCCGCCCCGTGCGGATGCTGCCCCTCGGACGGTTCTTCGGCGTCCCGATCTACTTCGCGCCCTCCTGGCTGATCATCGCGGCACTGCTCACCGTCTATTACGCGCCGGTCGTGCGGGACGTCGTCCCGGACGTGAGCGGCAGCAGCTCGTACCTGGTCGCGTTCGCGTTCGCCGTCCTGTTCGCGCTGTGCGTCCTCGCCCACGAACTCGGCCACACCGCGGTCAGCCTCGCCCTCGGCGCACCAGTGCGCCGGGTGGTGATCTTCCTGCTCGGCGGTGTCTCGGAGATGGAGCGTGATCCGGAGCGTCCGCGCGACGAGTTCCTCGTAGCGGCCGCCGGTCCGGCCGTCTCCCTCCTGCTGGCCGGGTTGCTGGGGCTGGGTTACCGCTTCGTCGAGCACGCCTCCGTGCTCGGCGTGCTCTTCGGCCTGCTGCTCTGGAGCAACCTCGTCGTCGCCGTCTTCAACCTGCTCCCCGGCCTGCCCCTCGACGGCGGACGGCTGCTGCGCGCCGCGGTATGGCGGGTCTCACGCTCGCGGCTCACCGGCACCAGGGCCGCAGCCTGGATCGGCCGGGGTGTCGCGGTGCTGGTCGCGCTGTCCGGGCTGGTGGCCGACCGCTCGTCCTGGGGCTTCACCGCGGGGCTGTTCAGCATCGCGATCGCGGCATATCTGTGGTTCGGCGCCGGGCAGTCGCTGCGGGCCGGAGAGCTGCTCGACCGAGTACCGGCGGTCGACCTCGAGCAGTTGCTGCGCCCGGGGCTGCTCGTGCCGCCGGACATCTCGGTTGCGGAGGCGCTGCGACGGGCGTGGTCCGGCAATGCGCGGGGGCTGGTCCTCGTCGATTCCGCGCAGCGGCCGCAGGCGATCGTCGACGAGGCGCGCATCGGCGCCGTGCCACCCGAGCGGCGCCCGTGGACGCTGCTCACGGAGGTCGCGCGGCCGCTCGAGCCGGGGCTGGTGCTGCCGCTGGGCATCGGTGGCGAGGATCTCATCGCCGCGGTGCGCGCCACCCCGGCGCACGAATACCTCGTGGTGGACCAGCACGGCTCACCGGCCGGCATTCTGTCCGTCGCCGACCTGGCCGCATCCTTGAAGGGAACTGCGTGACCACCCCACCAAATCCCTCCGCCGGCGCTGCACGATCTGTCGAGAACTCCGGATGAGCCACAACCCCGGGTCCGGGCCATTCGTCACGGGGGAGCGGGTGCAGCTGACTGACCCGAAGGGGCGGCTGCACACCGTCACTCTCGAGCCGGGCAAGCAGTTCCACACACACCGCGGCGCGATCGAGCACGACGCGTTGATCGGCGCCGCTGAGGGCAGCGTCGTCGTGTCGACGTCCGGCACGCAGTACCTCGCGCTGCGACCGCTGCTGACCGACTTCGTGCTCTCGATGCCGCGCGGCGCGGCGGTCATCTACCCGAAGGACGCGGCGCAGATCGTCGCGATGGGCGACATCTACCCGGGCGCCACGGTGCTGGAGGCCGGCGCCGGCTCCGGCTCGCTCACCTGCTCATTGCTCCGTGCCGTCGGGCCGACCGGGCAGGTGATCTCCTACGAGGTCCGCGAGGATCACGCCGAGGTGGCCGTGCGCAACGTCCAGACGTTCTTCGGCGAGCGGCCGTCGAACTGGGAGCTGAACCTCGGCGACGTCGTCGACCATCCGGACAGCAGGCCGGTGGACCGGGTGATCCTCGACATGCTCAGCCCGTGGGAGGTGCTGCCGACGGTCGCGGCCGCGCTGCAGCCCGGTGGGGTGCTGATCGGCTATGTGGCCACCGCCACACAGCTGTCCCGGCTGGTCGAGGCCATCCGACTACTTGGCGGGTTCACCGAGCCGTCGGCCTGGGAGTCGTTCATCCGGGGCTGGCACGTGGTGGGGCTCGCGGTGCGGCCCGAGCATCGGATGATCGGTCACACGGCGTTTCTCGTCACCGCGCGGCGCCTTGCGCCGGGTGTGACCGCGCCGGTCCGGCAGCGGCGCCCGGCCAAGTCGGCGGAGCCGGCCGCCGAGCCCCGCGATCCGGACGTGCCGTTCCGCCCGGAGCTGCCCTGATCCTGCGCTGCGTTAAGCAGCAGGGCCGGCGACCTCGACGTCGTCGGCCGCCCGTTCAACGTGGATGCAGTCGCCGGGGCACTCCTTCGCCGAGCTGATCACGTCCAGCCGCAGCCCTTCCGGCACGTCGACGCGGGCTCCCGGCGCGGCGTGCAGCTCGCCGGAGTCGTCCTTCACGTACGCCAGGCCGTCCACGTCGAACTCGAAGACCTCCGGCGCGTACTGCACGCACAGCCCGTCACCGGTGCAGAGGTCCTGATCGATCCACACGCGCAACGACTCACTCACGTACTGCCAGCTCCTCAGCTTCCACGGCAGTTTGCCGATCCCCCGAACCAGGGTAGTTCCCCCGGCGGAGTACCCCGCGTGTGTAGGGTGAGTTTTCGCGAACTCTCCACGAGATCTGGAGGTGGCCGCATGGCTCACGAGCCGCGCGAACCGCACAATGCACCGCGGTCGCACGACAATGCGAACGACGCGGATCTGCGCCGTCGCACGGCCTTCCTGGAGCAGGAGCTCGAGCTGCTGCGCGCGAAGGTCGCCGAGTCCCCCCGTCACATGCGTCTGCTCGAGGACCGACTGACCGAGGCACAGAACCGGGTCGCCACGCTCAACGATCGCAACGAGCGGCTGGCCGAGACGCTGCGCGAGGCGCGCGACCAGATGGTCGCCCTCAAGGAGGAGATCGACCGGCTCGCCCAGCCGCCGAGCGGCTACGGCGTGTTCCTGGATGCTTTCGAGGACGGCACCGTCGACATCTTCACGTCGGGCCGCAAGCTGCGCGTGGCGGTCTCTCCCGAGGTCTCCGTCCCGGACCTCGAGCACGGCCAGGAGGTCATGCTCAACGAGGCGATGAACGTCGTCGCCGCCCGCGGCAACGAGCGCGCCGGCGAGGTCGTGATGCTCAAGGAGATCCTCGAGGGCGGCGACCGTGCGCTCGTGATCGGACACACCGACGAGGAGCGGGTCGTCTATCTCGCCGACGTGCTCCGCAACAACCCGCTGCGCGTCGGGGACTCGCTGCTGTTGGAGACGCGCTCGTCCTACGCGTACGAGCGCATCCCGAAGAGCGAGGTCGAGGAGCTCATCCTCGAAGAGGTGCCCGACATCGACTACACCGATATCGGTGGGCTGTCCAAGCAGATCGAGGCGATCCGCGACGCGGTCGAGCTGCCTTTCCTGCACGCCGACCTGTTCCGCGAGCACCAGCTGCGCCCGCCCAAGGGGATCCTCCTCTACGGTCCGCCCGGCTGTGGCAAGCCGCTGATCGCGAAGGCGGTCGCGAACTCCCTGGC
>JAVHVL010000341.1:0-4454 GCA_032160565.1 Pseudonocardiales bacterium
GCGGTCGACGTCCTGGGCGAGCTACGCCGCGCCATCCGCTCGATCGAGATCGGCTGACTGGGCGGGGTGCTGCATGCGGTCGGCGATCGCCACCCCGACGATCACCACCAGCGCTGCCAGCGCGAAGACGTGCGGCGCGAGCTGCAACAGCGCCAGCAGCGCGCCGACCCCCACCAGCCGGGTGGTCGGCACGGTCCGCCACCCGACGGCCTTGAACAGCGCATGGCCGCCGAGGAACAACGCACCGCCGCCCGAGCGCAGCATGCTGGCGCGATTGGCCTGCGTCACGGTGCTCATCATGCCGCTCCGAGTTGCCGGGTGCGGTCAACGCACCGCCGCCGAGCCGGCCGGGATCACGGGCGCTCGTCGTGCTCCAGCAGCCGGGTGAGCAGCCGGACGAGCTGGGCGCGCTCGGCGGCGGTCAGCGGTGCGAGCAGCTTCTCCTGAATGCCCGCGAGGACCTTGTCCAGCTTGCGGAGTTGCTTGGTGCCGGCCGCCGTGATCGCGATGATGTTGCGTCGGCGGTCGTCGGGGTCGGGCGAGCGTTTGATGAAGCCGCCGGCGGCGAGCTCGTTGAGTGCCGCGACGACGTCGCTGCGGTCGATGCCAGTGCGGCGGCTCAGCGCGGCCTGGCTGGCCGGGCCGAACTCCTCGAGCGCGGCCAGCAACCGATAGTGGTAGCCGCGGGAGTCCGCCGCGGCGAATCCCTCGTTCAGCAGCCGGTGCGAGTGGGCAAAAGCGCGGCTGATCAGCCAGGTCGGCATGTCCTGCAGCCGGCCGTGCCTCGTGTCGGCGCGCGGCGGCTCGGATTTCATGCGGCGCAGTCTAAACCACTTGTTGGCGGGGCCAACGGTGCTATCGTTGGCACGGCCAACGATGGGATCGCCAACGTTGGCGGGCTCAACGATTATCCAAGAGCTTGGGCCTGACCCGATCATTCGAAAGGACCTGACGCTCATGCAGATCATCCCCGTTCTCGACTCTCGTATCGCCTACTCCGACAGCGGTGCCGGCGCGCCGGCCGTGGTGTTCCTGCACGGCAACCCCACCTCGTCACACTTGTGGCGCAACGTGATCCCGCACGTGGCCGACCTGGCTCGGACTCTGGCACCGGACCTGATCGGGATGGGCGAGTCCGGCAAGCCCGATATCGCTTACCGATTCGCCGACCACGCCCGCTACCTTGATGCCTGGTTCGAGGCCGTAGGCCTTGCGGACGTCGTGCTGGTGGGCCACAACTGGGGCGGCGCGCTCGCGCAGGACTGGGCCGCCCGTCACCCCGGCCGCACGCGCGCGATCGTGCTGCAGGAGACGTTCCTTCGCCCGATGACGTGGGCGGATTACTCACCCCCGGTCGACGGGATGTTCCGGGCGATCCGCACTCCCGGTACCGGCGAACAGATGGTGCTGGACGAGAACTGGTTCATCGAGGTCGGGCTCCGCGGCCCGAACCCCGGCATCACCGACGAGGACCTGGCTGTGTACCGCTCGCCGTACCCCGACCCCGCCTCCCGTCTGCCGCTGCTGCAGTGGGGCCGCGAGCACCCGGTCGATGGCGAGCCCGCCGAGGTGTACGACCGCTTCGTCGCCTACGGCAAATGGATGGCCGACACGCCGCAGGTGCCGAAACTGCTCCTCACCATCGAACCCACCGGCATGGTCACCGCCGACATCGCGCAATGGGCGCGCGAGAACAGCGCCGCCCTCGAGGTCGAAAGCATCGGACCGGCCGGCCATCACGCCCCTGAAGACCAACCCGACGCGATCGGGCAGGCCATCGCCGGATGGCTGCAGCGCCATCGGCTGATCGAGCCGCGGGGCGTGATCGCGTCATGACTTCCGGAGCCGGTCAACCGTCGTTTCTCGCAACGCGCCGCGGCAAGCTCACCCTGGCGTTGCTGTGTGCGCTCGCGTTCCTCGACTTCGTCGACGCGTCGATCGTCAACGTGGCCCTGCCCAACATCCGCAAGGACCTGGACTTCTCGGTGCAGGGGCTGCAATGGGTGCCCAGCGGCTACCTGCTCACCTACGGCGGGTTCATGCTGCTCGGCGGCCGCGTCGCCGACCTGCTCGGTCGCCGCTCCGTCCTGGTCGCCGGGACGGTGCTGATCGGCGTGTCCTCGCTGGTCGGCGGGTTCGCCGGCGATGCGGGCGTGCTCATCGGCGCGCGGCTCGCGCAGGGCATCGGCGCCGCGCTGATGCTGCCCGCCGCGCTGTCGATCCTGACCACGACGTTCAAGGAGGGTTCTGACCGCAACACCGCCCTGGGGCTCTGGGGTGGCATGGGTGGGCTGGCCTCGGCGGTCGGGGTGTTTCTCGGCGGGGTGCTGACCGAGGGCCCCGGCTGGCGCTGGGTGATGTTCGTCAACCCGCTGGCTGTCGCGCTCGTCCTGCCCGCGATCTTCCGGTTGATCCCCGGAGACCGTCGTCGCGCGCGATTGGCGAACTTCGACATCGTCGGAAGCATCCTGGTCACCGGCGGGATGTTGCTGCTCGTCTTCGCGCTGGTGAAGGCCCCGGATCAGGGCTGGGGCTCGGCCCGCACGATCAGCGAGCTGGGCGGCGCCGCGGTGCTGCTGGCCGCATTCCTGATCCACGAGCAGCGCAACCGCAATCCGCTGCTGCCACTGTCGATCTACCGCGTCAAGGGCCTCGCCGCCGCCAACGTCACCGGCCTCATCGCCTTCGCGGGGCTGCTCGCGATGTTCTTCTTCCTCACCCTCTACATGCAGAACGTCCTGGGCTACTCACCGATCCAGACCGGCGCCGCCTACCTGCCATTGACGTTCGGAGTGGGCGTTGCGGCCGGGATCTCCTCGCAGCTGGTGGCCAGAACGGGAACCCGACCCCTGATCGTCGTCGGTGCACTCTTCGCGGCCGGCGGCATGTACTACCTGTCGCGGATCCCCGTCGACGGCTCCTACATCACCGACCTGTTCCCCGGGATGATGATCGTGTCGCTCGGGCTCGGCGCGGTGTTCGTCGGTGTCACCACCGCTGCCAATGCGGGCGTGCCGGCCGACAAGGCCGGGCTGGCGGCCGCGCTGCTCAACTCCGCGCAGCAGATCGGTGCGGCGCTCGGGCTGGCTGTCTTCTCCGCGATAGCCACGTCCCGCTCCGAGCACCTGCTGGCGCAGCACGCCGCCGCGCCATATGCGCTCACCTCGGGATTTCACCGGGCGTTGCTGGCCGGAAGCATCTTCGCGCTGGCCGCCGCCGTCATCGCGCTGCGCACCAGCAACACCCGCGGCGAGGCGGACCAACCCGCTGGCGTGGAGCCGCTGCTGGCCGATCTTGACGACGAGGCGGTGCCCGCCTGACGATGCCCGCCTGACGGTGCCCGCCTGACGGTGCCCGCCTGACGATGCCGCTTTCGAGTTGCTGACTGCGGTTCAACTACCTAGCGTTCGAGCCCAGCCGACCTCGGAGGTTCGACGTGCGTCGTCCGAAGCTCATCGCCACCGCACTGGCCGTCGCCCTCGCCGCCGTCGCGGGGGTGACGGCCGGTGGCGCGCCGGCCGGGGCGTCCGGCCCGGCCTATCCGGTGCCGTACACGTTCCTCACCTCCGCAGTGTCGTCGGGGCTGTCCGCCGACGCGGACACGCCCGGAGCCAACATCTGGAGATGCCGGCCGTCAGCGGCGCACCCTAAACCGTTTATCCTGGCCCACGGCCTCGGGGGCAACAGGAACGACAACTGGCAGACATACGCGCCGCTGCTCGCCAACAACGGGTACTGCGTGTACGCGCTGACGTACGGCGTCTACCCCGGCGACCGGCTGCCGATGACGCAGTTCGGCGGCCGCGCGCCGATGGAGTCCAGCGCCGCGGAGTTCGGCGCCTTCCTCGATCGGGTGCTCGCCGCGACGGGTGCCGCGAAGGTGGACGTCGTGGGCCACTCCGAAGGCACCCAGGTTCCGGACTACTACGCGAAGTTCCTCGGCGGAGCGGCGAAGATCGACAAGTACATCTCGCTAGCGCCGTTCTGGCACGGCACGAACCCGGCGGGGCTGGCCACCGTCGACGGCCTCGGCTCGCCGTTCGGCTTCGGGGCCCTCCTCGACGGTGCGTTCGCGCCCTCCTTCGCCTCCGGCCGGCAGATGCTCGCCGGCTCGGCCTTCTACGCCAAGCTGCGTTCGGGTGGCACGCCGGCAGTCCGGGGCATCGCGTACACCAACATCGTCACGAAGTACGACGAGCTCGTCGTGCCGTACACCAGCGGCATCGAGCCGGGCATGCGCAACATCGTGCTGCAGAAGCAATGCCCGCTGGACTACGCCGAGCATTTCGAGATCGCCGCTGACCCGGTCGCCGCCGCCGACGTGCTGAACGCCCTGGACCCGGCCCATCCGCGCCCGGTGCCGTGCCGGCTGGTGCTGCCGTTCGTCTAGTACGTCGTTCGACACGTACGTCGTTTGACACACTGGCGAGGTGCTGCGCGCCGAAGCTGTCATC
>JAVHVL010000351.1:0-7197 GCA_032160565.1 Pseudonocardiales bacterium
CGCGGCGAGCGCCCCGGCCACCCGCAACCGCGACGTCGCCGGCGGGGACGTCGTGGCGGCGGCATCGGCGGCCTCGGTCCACGTCTTCGACCCCACCGGTGGCTCGCGCACCGAGCCGGTCACCGGCCTCGAGAACGTCGACCAGATCCTGCCCGCGACGAGCGGCACCGGGTCGGCCGGATTCCTGTACCACTCCGGTGCCGGATGGAGCCTGGTCTCGGTGCCGACCGAGGCCGGCGCGCCGCCCCACCCCCGCCCGGTCGGCGCCATCCCTCCCACGGCCCGACTCGCCGCCCCGGCGGCCAGCGGCGGGCTGCTCTACACGATGGACGTCGACAGCTCCGGTCAGCTGTGGCAGATCGGCCCGGGGGGCGCAGCGACGCCGATCGCAGACGCGGCGAGCTACCCCGTCGCCACCAACTCCGCCGGGCATGCCCTGGAGCCCGCGGACTTCAGCGACGGCTACGTGCTCGCCCGTGGCAACCGGGTGATCTTCGACGCTCCGCACCACGTGCACGCACTGGCGCTGTTCACCGACCACACCCGCCCCCCCGCCGTGATCGACAAGAGCGCGGCCGTGTCGTTGAACGCCGCGGGCGGGGCGTCGTCGCTCACCGACGCCCACTCAGCCGGGTCGAAGACGCCACCGACACCGGGGCAGAAGCCCACGCCGCAGCCCGCGCAGCCGATCAACAACGGACTCCGCTGCAGGACGATCAAGCAGGTGCCGCACGTCCCGACGATCACGCAGGCGACGCCGGGATCGAGATCGGTGCAGCTGCAGTGGAGCTACCCGCTGCTGGACACCCAGGACTGCGCCCCGTCGACGTACACCGTCGCCGTGAAGGTGCTCAGCGCGCAGGCGCCGGCGCCGCCGGGCTCAGCCACCGTCCAGGGGCAGGACGGGGTGAACCTGACCGGGCTGTTCCCCAGCACGCGCTACGAGATCACGCTCACCGCCTTCATCAACGGCGCCGGCACTTCGTCGGTGCCGGTGCAGATCACGACCGGTCCGGAGGGGCCCCCCGCGCCGACGAACCTGCAGGTGAGCGCGGACAGCTCCGGGAACTGGACGATCACGTGGCACTCGTGCGGCGGTGCGCGGCAAGGCTGCGTGCCGAGTTCGAGCTGGAACGTGGTCCCCCAGCTCTGCGACGGCCTGCCCGGGCTGTCGAGCGCACCGGACACCGTCTCCGTCGCCGGTGACCCGACCCAGCACTCGTTCAGCGCGAAGTACCGCGGCAGCGACGCACTGCTCGGCCACGGCCTCAAGTTCCAGGTGATCGGCATCGGCCAGCAGGGCACCGTAGGCACCCCGGGCTCGACCGGCGACTGCGCGTACAGCTGGAGCCCGCCGCTCGCCGGGTCGATGAGCATTGCGGCCTCGCAACCGCCGAGCACGACGCTCGGCGGCTCGGCCACCACCACGGTGACCTTGTCGCTCGGCCCCAATCCGGTGCGCGACGTCGGCGGCATCGGCGCGCAGGTGACCTTCAGCCTCACCGGACCCGGCGGCACCCAGACCCAGGGGCCGGTGACCTTCGACGGCACCGCCGCCACGATGACCGCGACGTTCCAGGGCGTGCAGGCCGGCGCGGAGTACACCGCGCACGCCACCGTGACCGCGCCGCGTCATGACACCGCATCGACCACCGTCGGCCCGGTCAGCGTGACCACCCGCGCCGACTGGCCGGCCCTGTCGGTCTCCGCGGATTGCCCGCCGGACAACGGCGCGATCGTCATCACCTGCGGGCTGAGGGTGAACGTCGGCGGCCTCGCCTCGGCAAACGCCAACGGCGAGCGCTTCGACCTTGCCGACGGCAGCAGCGTGCGATGCGGCAACACCGGTTTCGTACTCAGCAAGAACGACTTCGACCCGGCCCACGACGAGATCGACGCCACCATGTCGCTGCTGCAGTACCGCGGCAGCTGCACCGTCAGCATCGCGCTGATCGAGAGCGGGAACTCAGCACCGCCGCTCGTGTTCGGCGGCACGGTCTCCCCCATGGCAAGCACGACGCTCGACCTGGGCAGCGCATCGAAGCTGAACGCGCAGCAGGGTGACTTCTCCGCCGACTGGGACAGCAGCGGCGGCACGTCGAACGTCAGGGTCAAGTACGAGGGGGCGCTTCGGGACTCCGACGTCGCGCAGATCACCGAGAACTGGTCGGAGGTCGTCAAGGCGCCCAACGGCAGGTCGTGCGGCTCGGGGAGCGCGGTCCCGACATCGAGCGGCATCGACGTCGCGGTGTCGGCGGGCTGCGTCAACAGCCTCGGCGACCAGACGGGCTGGCAGGTGACCGTCAGCTACCAGGACGCGTCGGACGGATCGCAGCGTGGTCCGTTCACGTACAACCTGACGGGCGGGCCGCCCAGCTATCAGCCGTGTGTCGTGACTGCGAGCGACTTCGGCGCGAGGTGGACTGGAACCGCGGACCTGCCCGCGGTCCAGGTGAACTTCACCGGCGACCAGTCGGCCCTCGCCGGGTGCACCGGATGGAGCTACGTGCTGAAGACGCCGGGCGGTGACTCCTGCGGCACGCCGCCCGCGCCACCGGACCCGGCGAACGACAGGGCCTCCGCGATCGCGCTGAGCTGCGCCACCGCGCCCAGCGCCGACGACTGGAGCGTCTCGATCACGTACACGGACACCGCGGGAGACCCGCAGGCGCTCTCGCCGATCACCGTCACCGGAGCGTTGCCGCCATCATGACCCACCCAACCGCTTTGACGTCTGCCCGAACCCGAGCTCAGGAGAATCATGACCAGCCCGTCTGACGAGATCATGCGAGTGGCGCAGGACGTCGACCGCCTCTGCGGCAACATCGGCTATGTCATCCAGGGCAAGCCCGAGGTGATCCGCCACGCAGTCATCTGCCTGCTCGCCGAGGGGCACCTGCTGCTCGAGGACGTCCCCGGCACCGGCAAGACGTCCCTGGCCCGGGCGCTGGCGTCGTCGCTGTCGATCACCTGGAACCGGATCCAGTTCACCCCTGACCTGCTCCCGTCGGACATCAGCGGCGTCTCCATCTACAACCAGTCGACCAACGAGTTCGAGTTCAAGCCCGGCCCGGTGTTCGCGAACGTCGTACTCGGCGACGAGATCAACCGCGCCTCCCCGAAGACGCAATCGGCGCTGCTCGAGGTGATGGAGGAGGGCACGCTCAGCACCGACGCACACGTCTACCCGATGCCCAAGCCGTTCATGGTGGTGGCGACGCAGAACCCGATCGACATGGAGGGCACCTACATCCTGCCCGAGGCGCAGCTCGACCGGTTCCTGATGAAGCTCACCGTCGGCTACCCGTCGGCGGACGCCGAGGCGGCGATCCTGCGCACTCAGAAGATGGGGGCGACGGTCACGCACCTGGCCCCGGTGCTGTCGGCACACGACGTGCTGGGCATGATCGAGACGGTCAAGCGGGTGGAGGTCGCGGCCCCGCTGGAGGACTACATCGTCGCGATCTCGGCGGCGACCCGGTCGCTGTCGGAGCTGCGGCTGGGGGTGTCCCCGCGCGGCAGCCTCGCGCTGCTGCGAGCCGCCCGCGCCGCCGCGGCGTGCGCCGGGAGGCCGTTCGTCATCCCCGAGGACGTCAAGGAGATGGCGCCCGTCGTCCTCGCCCACCGGGTGATCCTGCAGCCCGACGCCGAGCTGCAGGGGCGCACCGGCGCGGAGCTGATCACCCGCGCGATGCAGTCGGTACCCGTCCCGCACGCCTTAGCGGCCCGCTAGACCACGATGACCAGGATGGGGTTGGCCGCGCTCTTCGCGGGCGTGGCTGCCCTCGTGCTCGGCCTGTGGCTGGGCTGGACCGCCTTCGACCTCGTCGGGGTCGGGTTGCTCGCCGTCGTCGTGCTCGGGCTGGCCACCATCCTGCGGCCGTCCCGCCTGGCGATCGAGCGGCAGGTGCAGCCGCCGCGGGTGCCGAAGGGCTCGCCCGCGATCGCCTTCCTCACCTTCGCCAACCGGGGCCGCACCACCATCGGCACCACCGTGGCCAGCCAGCCCTTCGGCGAGACGCACGTGCGCACCGTCATCCCCCGCCTGCGCCGCGGCGAGCGAGGCGTGCGCACCTATCGCCTGCCCACCACGCAGCGCGGCATCTTCGACATCGGCCCCATCGAGGTGACCCGCCGGGACCCGTTCGAACTGTTCCGCGTCTCGCGAAAGCACGCCGAGCCGGAGCGGATCTGGGTGTACCCCCGGCTGCTCGCCTTCCGGGCGCTGCCGGCCGGTCAGCGACGGCACCTCGAGGGGCCGTCCTCGGACACGTCGCCGCAGGGCAACATCACCTTCCACCGCCTGCGTGACTACGTCGTGGGCGACGATCTGCGGCTGGTGCACTGGCGATCCTCGGCGCGCACCGGGAAGCTCGTCGTGAAGCACAACGTCGACACGTCCCAGCCCTACAGCGTGGTGCTGCTGGACGAGCGCCCGAGCCGTTACACCGCCGAGGCGTTCGAGTCGGCGGTGGACGTCGCGGCGTCGGTGCTCGTCGCGTCCGCGGCGAACAAGGCGCCGGTGGAGCTACGGCTCACCGACGGCACCGCGATCGGCGGCCCGAGGCTGCGCGACGTCACGCCGCTGATCGATCACCTGACCGGAGTGGTGCCGAACACCGCGGGGTCGTTGCAGGCCGAGCTGCTTCGGTTGCGGCGGGCGCGCGGCGGAACGTCACTTGTCGTGGTCACCGGCGTGCTCGACGCCGCCGACCTGCCACACGTCGCTGCGCTGCGCCGGCGCTTCGAGCGGCTCGTCGTGGTGTCCATCGACGTCGACGACCTACCGGCCGCGCAGTTCCCCGGCGTATGGGTGATCACCGCGGCCGACGCCGACGAAGCCTGCGCCGCCTGGAACCTGCAGGTGCACACGGGATGATCGTCCAGCTGATCCGTCGGCTCGTCCCGCTCGCGGTGCTGCCGCTGACCGTCCTGGCCAGTGGCCTGGCCGGCGCTCCGTGGCTACGCGCCTTTCCCGGCGACGTGCTCGCCGTGCCGCTGTTCGGCGCCGCCCTGCTGAGCGTGCTGGTGCCGGTCGTCGCGGTACGCGTCGCCACCAGCCGGTTGTGGCTGACCGTGCTGATCGACGCGGTGTGTTTCGTGCTGTACACGCTGGTCGTCGTGCTGAAGAACCCGACCGGAGTGGCCGACCTCGTCGACGGCTTGGTGCACGGACCGGCGCAGGTGCTCACCTTCGCGCTGCCGCTGGTCAGCCCGCCGACGCTGCTCGTCGCGCCGGTCGCGCTCTGCTGGCTGGCCGGTGCGCTGGCCGGCGAATGCGTGGCCCGTGGCTGGACGACGGTGCTGCCCTACTTCGGCTGGCTCGTCGCGTTCGGGCTGGCGTATGCGGCGACGGTCCGCGCCGGCGTCAGCAACGCGCACGATGCCCGGCTGAGCGACACCTGGCTGGCCGTCGCGCTGCTCGCCACGCTCCTGCTGCTGCGGGTGGCGCAGTCGTGGCTGCGGCAGGATGCCAGCGCCGAGTCCACGCAGGCCGACGGCGTACTCCCCCTGCGGGGGCTGGCGATCGGGATCGCGGCCACCGTCGTCGTCGCAGCGCTCGCCGCCGCGGCGGTCCAGTCCGCGGCCTTCTCCGGGCGCACCACAGCACCCCAGCGCGTGCCATCGCTCGATCAGTCGCGGCCGCTGTCCCCCGTCGCGTGGGTCGCCGGGCTCCGGCCGGTGCCGCCGACCGCAGCGGGCCAGCCGGTCTTCCGCGTCACCGTGGACGCGCCGTCGCCGGCGTACTTCGGCATCGCCAACGTCGACTACTACGACGGCGACGGCTGGACGTTCGACCGCAGGTTCCGCCCGTCCGGTGGGATCCTTCCGGCCGACCGTGACCCCGCCCTTGACGTGGCCGGGCCGGCCGTTGTGCAGCACTACCGCATCGACCGCGGTGCCCTGACCTCCGCGCCGTGGATGCCGTCCCTATACCGGCCGCAGAAGGTGACCGGCACCGGGGTCAACATCGATCCCGACAGCGGCATGATCGTGCCGACCGTCCCGCTGCGCGGCGGCGCCACGTACACGGTGCGCTCGAACGCGCCGACGCCCGACTTCGGATCGATGAGTGCGACCGCACTGCCGGCCACCTCCGCACCGCCCATCGATACGCAGTTGCCCGGTGCGCTGCGGGTGGCACTCGGCAAGGTGGTGACCGCCTTCGCCGACGAGAGTGGCACGCCTTCCTCGCCGGCCGTCCCGTTCCTCCAGTCGCTGGCGACGGATCTTCGGAGCAACTACGCACTGGCCGGTGCGCCGGCCAAGGCGAGCGCGTCGCCGACGCCGACGGCTTCGAAGACGAGCGGGCGCGGCGGCGAGCCGACACCGTCGGCCACGCCGAACGCGAGCGCCACCACCCGTCCCCGGGTCGGCGGCGTCAGCTTCGCCGACGTGCTGGCGTCGGTGCTGGGCAAGGACCGCACCGCGACGCCGGAGCAGTACGCGACCCTGTTCACGCTCGTCGCCCGCCAGCTGGGGGTGCCCGCCCGGCTGGTCACCGGCTTCCGGGTGCCGTCCGACACTGTGACACTTCGTCCGGGCACGTACCAGGTCACGACCGCGGATGCGTGGACCTGGGTGGAGATCCCGGTGCGCGGTATGGGCTGGGTGGTCGTCGACGCGTCGCCGAGCAGTTACTCGGGCGCGCAGCAGCAACCGACCGGGGCCGCCCAGCCGTCGCACACGCCGAGCGCGACGCCGTCGCAGAACGCCCTGATCACGAAGGCGAACGGTGGGCACGCCGTCGCGCCGAAGAGCCAGGTGCCGCGGGGGCACGCTGCCTCGAGAGGTGGCTTGCTCGTCGCGGTGGCGATCGGCGTAGCTGTGCTCGCGCTGCTCGTGCTGGTCGGGATGGTCTGGCGCAAGCAGCGGCGGCTGCGACGGCGCCGCCGGCTGGCCGATCCGCGCCGCCGGCTGCTGGGCGCCTGGCAGGAGAGCCTTGACGTGCTGAGCGAATCCGGGCTGCCGGACCTGACGAGCCTGACCAGTGCCGAGGTCGTGGCGGTCACCGGTGCGCGCTTCGGCGAGGCGCCGGCGTCGGAAGCGGAGTTGCTCGGACGGGCCGCGAATGCGGCGGCCTACCGGCCGTCCTTGCCGGTGGCGGCGGAGGAGGCCGATGCGGCCTGGCGCTCGCATGCCACCCTGCGGCGCCTCGTGCGGCGGCGGCTGGGTGTGCGCGCTCGCCTCGCGGCC
>JAVHVL010000447.1:0-7150 GCA_032160565.1 Pseudonocardiales bacterium
GGCGAGGAGATCGACCGGGCGCTTCGCTCGATCATCGACGAAGCCGTTGCCAAGAAGGCGCCCCTCGTGGAGATCATCCCAGGAAAGGGTTCAGGGCAATTGAAGAAGCGGGTGCTGCGATTCCTTGAGCAGAAGGAGATCAAGGCGCTGTACCACCGCGTCGAGAAAGACTCCGACAACTTCGGCCGCATCTTCGTCCATTTCCGGTGGAAGTAACGTCGGCCCGGCCGACCGATCTCCGCGGCTGATGAACACACCGATTCGTTGCGTTTCAAGAGCGTCGTTCTGTCGCCAGCATCGGGCTGGACGAACAGAATCACGCCGTTTGCCCCTGTTTCCTAGGAAGATTCTTTGAAGGCGATCTCAATATCGCCAACAATTGCGATCGCGGCCGCCTCTCGCCACGCAAGCCGAGCACGACGAAACCCGCCGTGTCGCTGCCGCCTTTCAACTCGCAGCGCCGACTAACCGTCTGATCCACGCCCGCCACGCTGCGCGCAGTTGCTGCCGATGGCAAGGTGTCACGCGTGTATGACGCTATCGCCGAATTCCTACTCAACCGGGTCGCCGAGGACGAAGCGGTCGCCCGCGCCGCCGTCGGCCGGGGCGTGCACGACGACCGCCCCGAGGTCAAGGAGTGGATCGGGCTGGCCAACCCGCAGCGGATGCTCAATTGGTCGCAGGTGCGCCGCGAACTGATCGCACTGCACACCCGCGACGACCGCACCGCGGATGACCCCGCCGCCGAAACCTGCGCCGAGTGCGGTCACGCGATGCCGTGCCGCACAATGATGCTGCTCGCGAACCTGTACGCCGATCATCCCGACTTCCAGGAGCAGTGGCGGCAGGAGCTGACCGGCTGTCACGTGCGCTAGATCCAAGCGACGCGCGTGCTTCGCGCGGATCACGCGGGATACGTCACGGCTTGCCCTGCTCATCCAACGCCTCGACCAGCCGCCCCAAAGCCGGCAGCGCAGAGATCACCGTGTCACGCTCGGGTCGGGGCAGCGCGCCGAGGGCAGCGGCGAGCCGGCGCCGATGTGCCGCGTCCCAGCCCTGCAGCTGCTGCCGCCCGGCGTCGGTGAGCTCCACGACAGATGCGCGGCGATCCGCCGAATCGACCTCCCGCGCCAGCAGCCCGTCGGAGACGAGGCGGCTCGCCAGGGCGCTCACCGTGCTCTGCGCCAAGCGCAGCCGAACCGCCAGGTCACCGATGCGGATCGCGCCGGCGTCGCGCACGCTCTGCAGCACCTCGATCTGCGCTATCGGCCGCGCCTCCCACGGGTAATCCGTCCGGATGGAGCGGCGCAGCGCGCGTCGCAGCCGAGTCACCACGTCCGACAGCTCCCGAGCGTGCCGGCTGCTGACCGATCTCGACGGCATCCGGTCAGCGTACGGCAATGTATCGGTTTCCGAATTGTTCGTACCCCGATGTAATGTCGAGGTCGATGGGCACGATCACGTTGGCGGCAGGTGAACGACCCAGGCCGGAGTGGATCCGCACGCATCCGCGCGCCTGGGTCGCTGCCGTCAGCACGGTGTGCTTCGGCGCCTTCATGGGGCAGCTGGATGCCAGCGTCGTCGCGGTCGCCTACCGGCCGATCGGCGAAACGTTCCACGTCGGCCTCGCCAGCGTGCAGATCGTGTCGCTCACGTACCTGATCGCGCTTGGCGCGCTGCTCGTCCCCGTCGGCAAGGTGTCCGACCGCCTCGGACGCAAGCGCGTCTACCTGTACGGCTTCACGCTGTTCACCGTCGCGTCCGTCGGATGTGCCGTCGCGCCCTCGCTCGCGGTGCTCGCACTCGTTCGCGCAGCTCAGGGGGCCGGCGCCGCGATGCTGCAGGCAAACAGCATCGCGCTGGTCACCACGTCCGCGCCGTCCGGGAGGATACGGACGGCGCTCGGCATGCAGGCGTCGGCCCAGGCAGTCGGGCTGGCCGTCGGGCCGAGCCTGGGCGGATTCGTCGTGCAGACATTCGGCTGGCGCTGGGTGTTCGCGATGAACGTGCCGGTAGGTGTGGTCGCTGTCATCGCCGGCCGCTTCCTGCTGCCGCGCACCAGGATCGACAACGCCGACCCCGATGGCTTCCGCGCCACCCTGCGCCGCCGCGGTGTGCGGCGCGGGCTATTCGGCGCGTCGGCGGCCTACCTCCTGCTGTTCGGCCCCATCGTGCTGGTGCCGGCGGTGCTGCAGGGGCACGGAGTCAGGCCGTTCCTCGCCGGCGCGGTGGTGGCGGCGCTGCCGATCGGCTTCGCATTCGGCGCGATGCTTGCCGATCGCCTGCTGCCCAGTAGCTGGGGAACCGCGCTTCGCGGCCGAGCCGGGCTGGCGACGGCGGCCACCGGGCTCGGCTCGCTGCTCGCGCTCGGCATCCACCCGGACAGCTGCGCCGTCGGGTTGGCGCTGGCCGGTCTCGGCCTCGGCCTGTTCGTGCCGACGAACAACGCGGCGGTGATGACGGCGGTACCCGCGCGCTCGGCGGCGCTGGGCGGCGGCCTCGTCAGCACCGCACGAGCGATCGGGACGGCAGCGGGTACCGCACTCGTGGCGATCGCGCTTGCGCGCGAGGTGAGCGGACGCGCCGCCCTCATCGCGCTCGTCGCCGTCACGATCGCCGCGGCCGCAACGCTGCCCGCGCGCTGAGCAAGGCCGGGTCACCATTCCCGCGCGTGACCGAACCGGGAACCCGATCCGGGAACCCGATCCGGGAACCAGCGGGAAAAGGCGCCGGCCAACCGGTCAGCCCCGCACGCTCAGACAGCGACAGGGTCGGAGGGGGCCTGCACCGTGAGCTGCACCAGCTCCTCGAGCGCATCGCGAAGGTACGCGGCGACGTTCCACACGTCCGGGACCTGATCGCGGCAGGTGATGATGCCGAAATCGAGGTGGCCGTCATAGGACATCACGGTGATGTTGATCCCGCCGCCGATGTCGCTGACGACCGACACCGGATAGTTCCCCAGCACGCGCGCGCCCGCCGCGTAGAGCGGGATCTGCGGTCCGGCGACGTTGGAGACGAACAGGTTGAACGGGGGTGCGCCGAGGCTCGCCGCGCGCAGCACCGACCGGGCCACCGCGCCGTGCAATGTCTGCGGCAACAGCGCGCTGAACTCGTGCAGCAGCCGGGACGGGGTCGCGTTGAACCGCCGCTTCGCTCCGGCCAGCGACTTGTGCAGGGCTGCGAGCCGCTGCACGGGGTCGGCCACGTCGGTCGGCAGCGCGGCCAGCATGAAGGAGATCTCGTTGCCGGCCGTGCCGACCTGCTCGGGTGTGCGCACCGAGACCGGGATGGAGGCGACGAGCGGTCCGTCCGGCAGCGCGGCCTGGCCGATGAGCCACCGGCGTAGCGCTGTCGTGCACAGCGCCATGACCACGTCGTTGAGCGTGAAGCCGAGGGCGTTCTTCACCGCTTTGACCTCGGCCAGTGGCAGGTCGGTGAACGCGAACGCTCGGCGGGCCGTCATCGGTGTGTTGAACGGTGTCGCGGGGGGCGTCGGCGGCCGGGCCGGAACGCCCTCAGCGGGGCGCCGGCCGGCCAGCCGCGCCAGCCGCCCGGTAAGGCCGGTGAGCCCACCTACCAGGCCGGCACCCGGCACGCTTGCCGCGCCGGGGAGATCGAGCAGATACGGAAGGGTGGTGGGCGCGGAGCGGGCGATCCGAAGCGGATTGCCGATGCCGCGCGTAGCGCCGCGGCGCAGCATCTCCAGCGTGCTCGGCGGCGCCTCCGCGACCGGCTCCCCCGCCGGCGGCGCCACCGCGGACGGCACCGGCTGCGCATCGAGCACCATCGCCAACACCTCGGCGCAGGACACGCCGTCGATGACTGCGTGATGCACCTTCGTGTACAGCGCCTGGCGCCCGCCGGCGAGCCCGTGCACGAGGTAGCACTCCCACAGGGGCCGCGACCGGTCCAGCGGCGTCTCCGCGAGGCGGGCGACCAGCTCGGCAAGCTCCTCGTCGGTGCCCGCGCCGGGCACCCGGATCTCGCGGATGTGATGCTCGAGCTCCACCGCCCCGACGTCCAGCCAGTACGGCAGGTCCAAGCCGAGTGGTACCTGGTGCAGCCGCCACCGCAGCGGGGCGATGAGGTGCAGCCGGCTGCCGATCAGCGTGCGCAACCGCGCGATCGTGACGGGTCCGTCCCCGGCGTCGGTGGGGTCCAGAACGGTCAGCCCGCCGACGTGGGTGAAGGTCGTCGCGTTTTCGGCATTGAGGAACTGCACGTCCAGCGAGCTCAGCTGCCGGCGACCGCGGCGCCTCGGCGCTGGCGCGCCGGCGGATGGCGCGTGATCTGGCGGTGCCGCGTCGGAGGTCGACGGCAGCTGCTCGTCGCGCGCGGAACGGGCATACGCCATCAGGTCCAGCAGCGCCGGGATCCGCGCGAGCTCCACCTCGGTGAACGGGGCCCAATCCCGCGTGGCCGCCACCTGCCGGCCGGTCGGCAGCGTGATCGTCACCCGGTGCGCGTTGCGCTCGAGGCGGACGGCATCGGACCGGGCCGCGCCACCATGCGCCGGGACTTCGGCGACGGTGACCGAGTCCGCCGCGAGGAGCTGCCGGAGTGCCTCGCCGAGCGTGATCGCTCCGGACAGCGCAGCGCTCACCGCACGCAACACCCCGGTGGGTGCATCGATCAGGTCCGTCACCGACGCCGGGACGACGCCGACACACCGCGCGCCGGGCACCTCGACAAGCGCGGTCAGGTCGGCCGTGACCAGCTCCGCGGGCGCACGCAGCACCAGCTCGTCGATAACGCTCGCCTCGTCCGCGGCTGCCGATTCGACGACGGGCAGCACGGTCACGCCGAGCAGGTTGCAGCCCCGTTCCGACAGTCGCGCGGCGAGCAGTGCGAGCTCCCCGGGATGATCGGCGAGCTGTACTCGCACGCGCCAGGTACGGCCGGTTTCGCGTAGCTCGCCCCAGTCCATGGCTTGAATGCTGTACCCGCACTGTTGCCGGGGGATCAGGCTTGGGTTTCCTGCAGGTAAGGAGCGTGCGCACGGCAGGTGACGCAAGCGGTTACCAGATCTCGAAGACCTGGTCCAGCGCGGTGATCTTCAGAATCTTGCTGACCCGTTCGGACGGGCTGCGCAGCGCCAGCTGCTTGTCGAACTCCAACGCGATGTTGCGGATGCGGACGAGTGCGCCGATTCCCGAGGAGTCGATGAACGTGACGCCGGACAGGTCGATCACCAGGCTGTGCACGTCGGTGTCGGTGAGGTGCAGCAACCCGACGGCTGCGACGTGATCGGCCGACTCGACGTCGACGTCACCTGCGATCCTGAGCTCGCACCGGTCGCCGTCGACTGAGACCGTAATGGAAATCGCTGCCAACTGTTCGTCCCATCGCCACACCCGCCTCGACCCCAGTCGCGTCGCGTCGTCGGACGGACGGGAAGGCGGACGAGACCCAGGCTGGCTGTCTGTTCAACCGGCCGCCATACCCTACCTAGCGTCGCCGGGCCGCACACAGCCGAGCACCGCCTCAGACCGTGCAGTCCAGGCGCTCGGTCAACAGAGCGGGGACCTGCAGCTCGGCCCAGACCTGCTTGCCGTTTGCGGCACGCTCCACGCCCCAGTCGTCGGCAAGTGCTGCCGTGATCGCAAGCCCGCGGCCGTGCACGTCCTGCGGCCCTGGCCGCTCCACGCGTGGCCGGCCGGGGGCGTCGTCATATACGCACAGCTGCAGCCGATCGCGATGGATCGTCAGCCCGACCCGGACGACGCGGCAGCCGGCATTGACCGAATTCGTGACCAGCTCGCTGACGATGATCGTGGCGTCTTCGATGACGGTGTCGCGCGCCCCGCCGTCCCCCAGAATCGCGGAGATCTGCTCGGCACAGAACCGGCGTGCCCGGCCGGGTGACAGGGCGTCGCACGGATACTCCGCGGCAACGTCCCAACACATCACTACATCCCCCGGCCGTTCTTGGGCCTGATGTCCTCGACGTACCCCGATCCCCCACGATCATCACCTAATCGGCTCCGAAAAGCAGGAACTTGTTGCACTTTCGCGGCGCGTGTCCCGCCGGCGCCACGCGGCAGCTCCGACCCGCCGAGGGCAATACTTGACACGGACTTAACTTCCATGGAAGATAAGTCCGTGCTCGGGGGGTGCCACCGCAACACCGTGGTGCGGCGCGGGGCCGGTGTGGCGTTCGGGGGAATCGCTGCTCGGCCCCGAGCCTGGGGCCCGAGTTGAGTGGGCAGGCGAACTGGCGGGGGCCGCGAAGCCTGCAGGGGCAAGAGCACATCACCACTGGTGTTGGCGTGCTTCAGGACGGCACGTAAGCAGGCGTGGCCCCCTACGGTTCGCAAGTAGGGGGCCACGCCGTACAACTAGCTATTCAGTTGTGTGAAAGCTGCCGGCGGGGGTTCGGCAGCTTTCCATTGCGGGAGAAGGCGGCTAGCGGGGGTGTCGCCGACTTCTCCGATTACGGTGTCGATCCTAAGATCAACGTGTTCACCATACGGAGATCTAACAGGGCGAGTCAGCGGGCCGAAGGTCCCGAACTCTGCACCAAAGGTCCTGAGCCGATTTCTGGCGCGGCGTGGCGGGTTGACCGGACAAGATCACCTGGCTAGCTGCGAGATGCCGGCGGCAGCGGCGAGTGGCGGCGGCGCCGTACGCTTCTCCCGTGCGACGTTCGACGGCCGGCTCGGTAGGCCAGTGACACCCCCAGCCGCTCCACGTGTGTCGATACTGACCCTGGACGACGATCCCGGCGTGTCGCGGGCAGTAGCTCGTGACCTGCGCCGTCGGTACGGCGCGGAATACCGCATCGTCCGCGCCGAGTCGGGTACGGAAGCACTCGACGCGCTTCGGGAGATGAAGCTGCGCGGCGACCAGGTGGCCGTGTTGCTCGCGGACTACCGCATGCCGCAGATGAGCGGCGTCGAGTTCCTCGAGCAGGCGATGGACATCTACCCCGCGGCCCGTCGCGTGCTGCTGACCGCCTACGCGGACACCGACGCCGCGATCAACGCGATCAACGTCGTCGACCTCGACCACTACCTGCTCAAGCCGTGGGACCCGCCGGAGGAGAAGCTCTACCCGGTCCTCGACGATCAGCTCGCGGCCTGGCGGCAGTCCGACCATCGCCCGGTGCCGGAGACCAAGGTCGTCGGCCACCGCTGGTCGGCCCGTT